>JAYYJC010000152.1:0-5622 GCA_036146655.1 Myxococcota bacterium
AAAATACGCCCCCACAGGTTGCAGCTGCGTCACTTACTCCAACGGTTGCATTTGAAACCACCTCACTTCAATGTCAAGCAAGTTTGCCACAAGACGACGACAACGATTCCATTAGTTTCGTTTATGTTTGGACTGTAAATGGCAATGTGGTTCCAGTCAGTAGTGACATGCTTGATGGTGCCTATTTTGATAAAGGTGACACCGTCCAGTGTCAACTAAGCCCATTTGATGGTGTTGAGATCGGTAACACGGTCACCTCAAGTGCCGTCACCATCCAAAACTCAGCGCCAAGCATTGGTTCAGCGATTATTAGTCCACAGAGTCCGTCAGCCGCAGACACACTGTTATGTGGTTATTCGGACTTCATTGATCCAGATGGAGATGCATCTCAATCTCTATTTGAGTGGGCCGTCAATGGGACACCGGTTGGAAATAATCCCAGTCTCAGTGGAAGTTTCGGATATGGGGATGTCGTTGTTTGTAGCATTACGCCGTCTGATGGAGAAGACGATGGCGTTTCCGTTTCGACTTCGGTTTTAATTGAAAACACGCCACCAGTTCTCAGTTCTGTCGAAATTACGCCAGCGGAACCCTATGAAGGGGATACCGTCTACTGTTCTCCAGGCTCCACTTCAGACATCGATGGCACAACCAGTTTTACCTTCACCTACACATGGGAAATAAACGGCTTACCCTACAACAATGTGTCTTCTGCCTTGACTGCTTCAGAGTATCAACGGGACGACATCGTGCGTTGTTTTGCGACGCCAAATGACGGAGTGGAAGACGGCCTAGCTGTGGCATCTGATCCTGTTGTCATTAAAAACTCTTTGCCGACTGTCGGTGCAGTAACCATATCACCCACAAATATTTATGCATCCACTGCTTTGACATGCTCTTACACCAACTTTTACGATGCGGACGGAGATGCTGACCAGAGCTTGATTGATTGGACAATCAACGGAAACTACGCCAGCAGCGGTCCTCAATTGAGCACGGGATATGTCTACGGCGATGTGGTGGCTTGTACCGTAACTCCTAGTGATGGTACTGAAGATGGACCGAGTAAATCTGCCAGTGTGACAGTTCAAAACTCTGCACCCAGCATTGCGTTGGCCTCTGTCTCACCTTCAAATCCTGTGACAGGCGATACGCTGACTTGCAGTTACAGTGGATTCGTTGACATAGACGGTCACCCAGACAACAGCACATTTGCCTGGTATGTGAATGGCAATCTTGCGGGTATATCTGACACATTGGTAGGTGGTTTTGTTGGCGGTGACTCAGTGTCTTGTACGGTCACACCTAACGATGGTATCACCACAGGGTTGGGATACACTGTCACTGTTCCCATTTCCAATACCCCACCAGTGCTTAGTGGGGCGACACTCAGTCCGACAACACCATATGAAGGCGATGTCATCACTTGTACCCCAGGGAATGTGACTGATGCAGATGGGACCATACTCATTACATACAATTATACATGGCTCATCGATGGTGTAGACATTGGTCATAATGCCAGTACTTTAAATTCAAATCAGTTCGAACATGGCAATGTGATCAGTTGCTTGGTCTCACCAAACGATGGCATCGATGATGGTGCGCTCGTGTCTGCGGGAAGTGTCATTGTGGCCAACACCATCCCAAGCATCGCCAGCATCGCCATTGCACCTGTTTCCCCTTATGCAGACGATACGCTAACCTGCAGTTATCCCAGTGTTGTTGACCCTGACAATGATCCGGACTTGTCCGTCATTCAATGGGAAGTCAATGGCGTTGTGGTTGGACAGGGCGCCAATTTAACCGGAGGATTTGAGGGAGGGGACATCATTCGTTGCACGGTTACTCCTTATGACGGCATTGATTATGGAACTCCACTCGAGCAATCTGTGACAGTCAATAATACTGCCCCATCGATTGCAGATGTAACCATTTCACCAACTCCTCCCAAAGCTGGGCAAACCCTGACTTGTGATTACGCTGGCTTCGATGACATTGACAACAATCCAGACCTGTCTACCATACAATGGCAACTGAATGGCGTTAATGCAGGTTCAGGCGAAACCTATTCGGGCAATTTCACGGAAGGTGATGTGGTCGGCTGTGTCGTTACACCCTTTGACGGCCTAGATCAGGGTGTTTCTGTTGGTGTGACCGAAGTGGTTGCCAATTCCGTACCGGTTTTGTCCCAGGTATTGTTATCGCCTTCTGTGGCATTCGAAGGGGACACCCTACAATGTTTGCCTGGTTCAACAACGGATGCAGATGGAACAACTGTCTTCTCTTATCAGTATGCATGGGAGGTCAATGGAATTCTCTCAACCGAAACTGACTCAACTTTAAGTTCTGATTTCTTTAATCACAATGACAATGTGCGCTGTCTTGCCACTCCATGCGATTCAACAGAATGTGGCAACTCCGTCGCCTCGACCACAATAATTATTGAAAATACAGATCCCGTCGTAAGCAATGTTCTGGTAAGTCCTAACCCGGCATATACTGGTGATGTTCTTGATTGCGTCTACACTTATGAAGATGTGGATGGGGACCTTGATCAATCGGTTATCGAGTGGACAGTTAACGGACAGTATGCCCATAATGGTCAAGCTTTTGCAGGCACCTTCGTCTTTGGTGATGTCGTGGAATGTACTGTTACTCCTGACGATGGCCAAGATACTGGTGTGGTTGAAAGTGGAACACTCATCGTATCAAATACGCTTCCTGAACTTGCCAGCGTTGCATTGACCCCTTCTGTGGTCCGAGAGGGTGAATTGCTCACTTGTACACCAACTGGTGCTGTCGATGCCGATGGGAGCCCCGTGAATCTGAGTTTTGAGTGGATTGTAGACGGCATCAACATTGGAATTGCATCTGAGACATTGTCTTCTCAATATTTCGATCGCGATCAAGTGGTTGAGTGCGTCGTTACTCCTGACGACGGTACCGACGACGGTGCTCCCGTATTCTCAAACACTGTATATGTCGCCAATACAGCTCCAGAACTCACTGGTATCTTTCTAAACCCTGCCACTGCAACGGCTAACAGCGCATTGACATGTGGGTATACGGGCTATTCAGACATCGATGGTGACGCTGATCAAAGCATGATCCGTTGGGAGGTGAATGGGGTTCAAGCCGCAACAGGCGTGGGTAATCTGAGTGGTGTCTTTGTCGGTGGTGACTTGGTTACTTGTTTGGTGACACCAAATGACGGTACTGACAGTGGTCAAACATTGGTGGCTTCCCTTGTGGTCGATAACACCGCCCCCGTTATCGACAGCTTAACGCTGTCCAAGTTGGCCACTCAACAAGGCACTGTTTTGGATTGTGCTGTGGATTCAGTGACTGATCCTGATGGTACAGTAGGATTGTCCTATGCGTACTCTTGGATGGTGAACAATCAACCCGTTGGTGTGACCAGTGACTCCTTGTATCCAAGCTACTATAGCCGTGGCGACGAAGTTTGGTGTTATGCGACCCCTGATGACGGGATTGACACTGGCCCACAAGCTGAGTCCAATCATTTAATCATAGACAATGTTGCCCCCACTATTTCAGCGGTCTCAATTACCCCCACATCGCCCACAGTTGCAGATGTATTGACCTGCTCCTATACAGGATTTTTTGATGCCGATGCCGATGTGGATCAGTCCCAAGTTTCATGGGAAGTCAATGGTGTATTTGTCGGTTCTGGCAGTACCCTGAGCTCCGGATATACCCGATATGACTCGGTCACCTGTCGTGTGGTGCCTTACGATGGCGTGGATGTTGGTCCTGCTATGAGTACATCGACAATTATTGAAAATGATGTGCCCAGTATTCCGTCTGTTGATATTTCGCCAGATCCTGCCGATCAATCTGATGTCTTGACATGCACCATTTCTGCCTTTGTGGATGCGGACAACGACTCAGACCAAACATTGTACTCATGGACCCGCGACGGAACGGAGTTATCGACAGCATCTTCTCTCTCGGGTACCTTTACCAGAGGCGATGAGGTGACATGTACAGCAACACCATATGATGGAATTGATACTGGTTCGCCGGTCTCTGATACCATCACCATTAGCAACGGACTTCCGACAGTTGACAGCATTTCCTTATCACAGACAGAGTTGTTTACCGACTCAAGCATCACGGTTACTGCCACGGGAACTGACCCGGATGGAGATCCTGTTACGCTTAATTACCAATGGCTTGTCAATGGGCAAGCGGTGGCTGAGACTTCAGATACCCTCTCTGGTCTTCTGTTCTTCTCAAAACATCAGACGGTTCAAGCGGTTGTGACTGCCAATGATGGTTTTGACAATGGCAATCCAGCTTATTCGTCTACCATCACTGTTCAAAACTCGCCTCCCGTCAATCTTTCTGTGGTAATCGATCCCATTGAAGCGGATGTTGAACGAGATGATTTGTTGTGTTCTATCTCTTCTCTGGCCACTGATGCGGATGGTGACTCTATTACCTATTCGTTTGCTTGGGAAGTTTCCAACAGCCTCGTTTATAATGGCGTTTATGTGGGCGCACCCTACACCACCGTTTATGATGGAGATACCATTCTGAGTTCTGAAACCGATGTGGGCGAAAACTGGCTGTGTTCAGTTGTTCCTTCGGATGGTGAGGAAAATGGGTATACAGCAGAGGCAGATGTCAATGTCGTTTACAACTACTTTGATGTGGAAGTGGTGCCAGGTGGCACATATACAATGGGTTCTGCAAGTACTGAAGTCGGTCGATTGTCAACTCGAGAAGACAGTCATTCTGTGACTTTGTCCAGAGACATGCGTGTGATGCGATTTGAAGTGACACAGGAGGAGTTTGAAGACTTGATGGGGTACAACCCTTCCGTGTTCAGTGGCTGCTCTGATTGTCCTGTTGAAAATATTTCATGGCATGAAGCCGCATCATTGGCAAATGAAGCGTCAATTATTGAGGGCTTTACAATGTGCTACACTTGTACTGGTTCTGGAAGTGGAGTGGTTTGTTCTGCCCCATCTGACATTTACAGTTGTTCTGGTTATCGTCTTCCAACAGACTCTGAATGGGAATATCTCGCTCGAGCGGGTACCATTTCGGCCTTTCACAATGGCGGAAGTTTACTCGATGGCACACAGAGCACTTGCTCAAACTCGATTGTCTTAAGCAATGGGAATGACTTAAGCAATGTGGGTTACTTCTGCGGTAATTCACAGGGGTCCAGTCAACCGGTTGGAGGCCTTGATGTCAATGCCTTTAATCTGTATGACATGCATGGCAATATTCAAGAGTGGACCAATGACTGGTACATCGGTTCTCTCGGTGGAACTCCAGTCACCGATCCCAATGGCCCCGCTTCAGGAACAGCCAAGGTGCTACGAGGAGGGGCTTGGTCTTTGCAACCTTCGACTCTTCGTTCTGCTAATCGAGCGTACATGACACCAGCCACTCGCCACTCATATGTGGGCGTGCGTTTGCTCAGAACACAGTAACTTTGTGACGAGGTAAACTTCTATTGCGGCTTCTTCGGAAGCCGCATGTGCTTTTGTCCAAAGCATTTCATGACTGAGTGTATACTATAAAACACTGGCTCAGTTTTTATGTTTTTCTGAGACGGCTCACAATGGGCCTTTGGAGGCAAAG
>JAYYJC010000153.1:0-6847 GCA_036146655.1 Myxococcota bacterium
GGTCTTCAACACAATCATGATCCACTTGGAATCATGACTCAAAATCTGCCTTATCTTCCCTGTAAATGATACGGGTGAGACAGGTTGGTCCCCCTGTACCCGCCACGCAAAGATCTGGTGCTTCAAATGGGATGACTGTAAGTCCGGCTTGTCTCAAAAGTTGATTTGTTTGTGTATTTTGAGAGAGCGCGATGACGCGTTGAGCATCCAACGCCAAAACATTGGTCGAAAGTGTGTCAAACTCTTCTGGTACTGCATGAATGGTATCTATGTTTCGTTCATCTAATGCTTTGAGGAGCCGAACCGGAATGAAACGTGGTTCAATTAAAGCCAGACTTGAATTAATTGGCGAAATCAGACTCATGAGGTGGAGGCATTCTGACTTACCATTGACATTGGGCAGATCAAAGCACTCAATCTGTATGCCCATTGGTTCAAGTACAAGGCGCAACTGATGGATTGCGGCCTCATTGGTTCTCCACGAAAGCCCAACGGCAAGTGTGTGGCGATCTAACCAAAATACATCTCCGCCGTCTATTGCAGCTGGCGCTTTGATTTGTGCAATGATTGGGATACCCATCGTCATCATGTCTCTCGTACAATGTTTCCACTCTTCACAACGGTTTCTTTTACAAGATCGAAAAATGACAGCGCCTTGGGGAAGCACAAGCACATTGTCGTAGGCATAAATGGCATCTGGATTATCTCTCGGAGCTTGCGGTGTAACTGAAACGGCCACACCTTGAGACTTCAGCAACTCAACATAAGTTTGAAACTGATTTTGGGCGGCGTTGTCAGAGTGTGGAAGCCAACCAGCAGCTTGATATTCCATCTTGGAATGGTTTCCAGGTGGAGTCAGTTGTACCTTTTTAAGGGTGCTTGTTGATGATCGAGCACCAAAGCGAGTCATGTGTTCTCCGAATTACTGTTCGAGCTGACACCATTCTTCCATATTGGGATTGGAAGACTGTCTGTGGAATTTCTCAATGAAGTGGGAGAAGAATTGTATTCAGAAAAAATAAGATACGCCAAAGCATTGCCCAGAGTCTCCGCCCGTCTTGGAGGACGCAATTGTGCAAGTGCGTCCTGTAGTTCTGATGTCACTGCTGCGTTGCGCCAATCCGCATCATCTCTTGCGCTCCAAGCCGCTTGTTGGCTGATTTTTTGGAGCTCAAAGTCCGTTGCCTCAACAGCATCCAGTATTCGAGAAAAGGATGCCACAGGGTGTCCATTGATTTCAACGGTGTATTTTTTTCCACGCCTTTTGGAATTGCGGGTGATGGTGGCACGGCACAATTCATTTTGATCAAAATAATAAAGGGCAAGACCATGGGCACCTAATGTACACCATCCATTGGGTGTAATGGCCGTAATTTCGGGGTTAATTTCCATTGTGAGGGGATCAAAACTTTCAGCTCTGTGCTTGATTTCTTGCAGTGTGATTTCATTGGCTTCAATTTCGAACCCATGGTACTGAAGACACAGTTGATGGTAAGTTTCGCAAACCTCGCTCACATCAGCCCCTTCTAGATTTAGTGATTTTGGCAATCCCAAGAGCGATGGTAAATTGACCAACGATAAATCAGATAGATCAACGAAGTCCAGTACTAAGCAGTCGGTTTTGTTGGGAGCCAAGCGTGCGCCTCTGCCCACACATTGCGCATAAAGGGCCTCCGACCGAGTGGGTCTGGCCATCGCAATGCATGAGACTCCAGGATCATCAAACCCTTCTGTGAGAACACCCACATTTGTCAGAGTCATCAACCGTCCCTCTCGGAAGGATTTCAGGGTACTTGCTCTTTTGTCACTCTCCATTGCACCGTATACGGGTGCAGCTGGAAGACCAATGGCATTAAGAGCTTTTGCCACATTGATGGCATGAACGACTGTTACACAAAATACAATGGTTCGTCTGTCTCGTGCAAGCTCTTGAATGGCCCTTGCTACGAGTACATTTCTTGATTCAATGTCTACAGCTTCTGCAAGTTCTTCCTGTGAATATCGACCTGTATTTTTGAGTATTTGATGAAGTTCAACATTGGTGTTGACTCGATATCCACGCAGAGGGACCAGGTAGTCATCATGAATCATTTCAAGAATGTTTCGTTGGTAAACGATAAGTTCGAAGATTTCTCCGAGACCAATACCATCTGCTCGATTGGCTGTTGCTGTAAACCCGATGAGTGTCCCAGACCAATTGGGATCAAAACATCCGAGTTCTTGAAGGATTCGCTTGTTGTCATCTGCCGCAGCGTGATGACATTCATCATAGATGATCAAGCTGAAGTTATGGGCGTTGTTTAAGCGCATCAATCGCTCTGCTCGGAGGGATCGGATTGAGGCAACCACAACTTTGGCTTCTTGGCTTGCCCTTAAATCGGCCTGTTCAATATCCACCTGAAAAGAATATTGTGCGGTTCGCAGAATCTTATCGCGTGCCTGAAAAAGCAATTCTTCTCTATGGGCCAACACCAGCACATGCCCTTTGGCAATCCGACAAAGTTCACTAAAGATAACTGTTTTTCCTGCACCGGTTGGGAGACAAATTAGCAAACGGCGGTGACCTTGTCTTCTGGCTGCAAGGGCAGATTCAATGGCTTCTATTTGATAGTTGCGAAGTGTGAGTTTCATATTTCTCAAGCCGTAGAGGATGAACAATTTCATCAAAATAGGGGGCTTATTTTGGCTAATTTTCAGCCTTGTCACGATATTTTTAACAAACCGTCACTTCTTGAGTATTATATATTTACAAAATTGTGATAGGTTGCCCATTGTGACAAATGTAGACGCAATCAACAAAGAATTCTTAGAAGTCCTGCTCAGATCATTTTCTGCTTGTGAGTGGTATGGGCTTATATGCCGTTGTTTTGGACCTCATTATGCTGAGTTTCCAATGTTGGTAGCCCAAGAAGACTACATAAACGCAAAGGCAAATTGGGCATATGAACAACCCCTTAATCGATTCTTTTTTACAGAACTGTTGAGACTTCGTCCCCAGCACCGAGATTGCATTCATCAAAGAATGGATGAACTCAAACTGACCGTTCGTCGGAGAAGGGAAGCGGAAACGCTTTCCCTAGCGCTTTGGGCCAGTCCCAATCGTTTTGTTGAAGAACAAGGACAGCTGATCGATTCGCTGTCAGGAACTCCACATCATCATTTTTCAAAAAATGTCGGTCATCTAGAATTGGTTGATGTTCAGCAGGTATACGAAGATCTTTTGCTCATTTCGCAGTTGCCCATACACACTTTTCAGAAAGTAACTGCCATCGACTGGATAGATGGGACCATCCATGTATACAGCACTGACATTGGAAAACCAATCGAAATGTCTGTTCTGGCTTTGGATGACCACTCGGGCTTAATTTTGGTTGCGGAAGCATTGGATGCAGCTCATCAAAGAGATGTTTTTCACGGACCCATTCTGATCGAACACATTCGGCAAAATGAGGCGGGTGAGATTGTTCTTGGCGGTTTTGGCGAAGCTGGACTGGACGGCAAGTCTTTGACTTTGGCAGATGATCATCAGGCGATGGCAGATCTGATTGAAATTATTTTTCCATACAGTCTCAATCTTGAAACCATGTGTACTCAACTTCGAGAAGCCGCTTGGCACAGTTCAATGCGTGAAATGGTTCACGAAGTGATTGAATCTTTTATTGATTCCGATGTCATTCCACTCGAAGATAGACCTGCAAAATTAGAGGTCTTATCCAGTGAACGGATTTCAGTTCAGGTGGGATTTCAAAATTCTGTTCACAATATTCATCTGCGCAAAAAAGGGAACGGACCTTTGGTTCTTCAATCCAACGATCTACCGTCTTGGCTGGTGCTTGCACCATCAAAAATTGATCCCAATGTTCAGGAGCAGAATCTGGCTTTGACGGTTTACACCAAAGCACTTCAAGATGGGTTGAATCGGTTTACTTGGACCGTTGAAGATCAAAATGGACATGAAATCGCCATTCACATTGAGGCCAAAAGAAGCCGTTGGTTACTGCCAGCGCTTGTCCTTTTTGTTTGTTTGGCCATTACAGGATTGCTGGTTTTAGGCCGAATGGCTAGTTGATACCCTTGAGTAGCGACAGTTCTCGCAATGCGTCTTCAATATCACTGGCTTCAGGAAACTGGTTTACATAATATTCGAGTTCTTTTATGGCTTCATCATACAAGCCTGATCTGGTAAGCAACTGCGCCCTTGCACGAATAAGTTGAGGGTTGTCTGGCAAAAGCAATCTGAGCCTTTCAAGGCACCGCATGACCCCATAATGGTGTTCAACTCTGCGATATGAGATCAATAGATTGTTGTTGATTCGAACGAAAATATCCTTTACAGAAGCTGTTTCGGTTGCATTTTCCAATGCTTCAGGATCCATCTTGCCGTGTTGCTTTTCCAACTGTGCTTTAAGTTCGTGATGGCGAATGATTTGACCTTTATGAAATGGATCGATGAAAAATTGAGGGTCCGCATCGGGCTTGCGAAGCAAAAAATGGCCCGGCGCTTTGACTCCTTCAAGGGGAACATTGAGCTTTTCTGCGATGCAGAGAGTCAGAACGGACAGCGTAATCGGCAATCCTCTTTTGTGCGTCAATGCATGTGACAGAAGAGAATTATGGAAGGCGTTATAATCGGTGACACTGCCTTCAAATCCACATTGTTCAAACAGCACATACCGAATTCTGGCAGTTTGTTCAAATGGATCTGCTCCCGCTGGGATGTGTATTTTCCGAGCAATTTGCCTGAGAGCAGATTGCAGTTGAGGAATGCTTTTTACCGAGTCTTCTGCAGCTGAAATAGCACAAAACCCCAGTTCTAAATCCCATTTTTGACTCTTGGCCATGTTTCTAAATATGGCTTGAGGGTCTTCCAGTTCTGAGGGTTGAGTCACAGGTTACTGTTCCTTTTCAGCCTTGACGAGCATTATGGCATCTAAAAGCGCTTTGCTGAATGCGTGAGGCTGGATTGGACCGGCAGGATTGAAGACAAGTCCATCTAAGGGCATTGACTGCAGAGAAGAAAAGAGGTTGCTACCACTGCACTCTTGAAGTTGAAGTGACCCTTCAAGATCTGCCTCTGCTTGTTTCAAAAAAAGGGCTCCGGCGTCTTCAGATGTAAAAATGGCAGCGAGTTGCCGATTGTCCGCGTCAGGTGTCAGGATGATTTGATTTCCGTTTTCGCTGCTCACCACGGGCAGATAAAAGCGTGGGTATCCTGCAAGTGCTTTGAGTAAGTCTGGCTTGCTTTCCTGTTTCAGGGTTGCGATGATGTATTCCACTGCAAGTGTTTGAGACCACTGTTGAAGGAGTTCAAATTGGGCACTGTATATCGGCATGGTGTGTTCTGTTCCAATGTCCAATGCAATCCCTTGAAGTTGTTCTGAGTTGGCGTTGCGAAATAACCATTCGCCCTTTACGGAAATATATGGTGGAGCCGTTTCTACTTTTCTAGCCTTCAAGTAATTTTGAAATGCGACCACTGAAGAAAAGACCAACAACCAATGCCCATCAGGACCTTCATTAAGGACTGGGTAAAGTTCACCGTTTTGCTCACTGGCTCCGACTATCCAGTGCTCAAATTGAGCGAGCGCACGAAAACATTCATGAATGCTGATTTCTTCGTTCTTTAACTTAATCAGTGCGGTTTCTGCTTCCATATACACTCCCTGTGACACACCTAACATAGTCAGGTTTGACTTCCATTCCCAATTCTCAATTGCCTCAAGGTCTTGGCACTTAAAAATATACGGAAGTGATGATTCAATGTCGAAAATTTAAGGCACTGTTGTGTCCGATGGCAAAAATTTGGGCTATCTTAGAGTTGGTTTAAATCATGAGAATATTACTCGTTCAAGCATTTACAGCCCTCGATATGGAGCTGGTATACCCGATAGGGCTTGCGTATCTAGCGGCACACCTTGAAGGGCATGAGGTAGAGATTTTTGATCTCAACCTTCACCGTGAAGAGCCATTCGAGAGTTTGTCACGGTGTTTGTTGCGCTTCAAGCCTGAAGCCGTTGGGATTTCTTTGCGAAACATGAAAGTTGGTATGCCTGATAAGTATACTGATGATTTCCAGCCACAGCAAGACACCATCATGCACATCAAATCTGTTCTGCCAAATGTGGTTATCATTGCAGGGGGTACCGCTTTTTCACTCTACGCAGAAGCCATGATGAAGCGCGTTCCAGCAATTGATTTTGGGGTCTGGGGAGAAGCTGAGTCTCGATTTCCAGCCCTCCTGAATTCTCTTGAACAACCTCAGCAAGTGCTGGGGGTCTACTATCGAGATGGGGAGAACATTTGCTATTCTGGAGAACCTCCTCAGGTTGACTTTTTAAGCCTCAAACGCCCAAGACGAGATTTGGTACCACATGAACCTTATTTGGCCTCATCTTTTGTCAGTGTTGGCGTTCAGACCAAGCGAGGTTGCGCTTTAAGGTGTGTGCATTGCTCTGACACATTTTTATTGGGACATCATGTTCGAATGCGTTCTCCTACTGATGTTGTAGACGAAATTGAAGAGTTGGTTCGAGACTATGGTGTTCGTGAGTTCTTTTTCTGTGACCAAATCTTTAATATTCCAGTGAGTCACAGCATCGATATATGCAAAGAGATTGTTTCTAGAAAGCTTGATGTGCGCTGGTCCGCATGGTTTAATGAACATCGAAAAACACTTCCTGATGAATTGATGGTTTGGCTCAAAAAAGCAGGCTGCCACATGCTGAGCTTTTCACCAGATCATGTTGATGACCGCATGCTAAAAAACTTGGACAAAAACTTTCGGTATGAAGACATGCTGTATACTGTTCAAATCGCAAAAAAACATCATATGGATGTGGAGTACTCA
>JAYYJC010000154.1:0-4501 GCA_036146655.1 Myxococcota bacterium
AGAGCATGATTGACCCAGCCAAGTGGCCCAAGGTCGGGATGCTCTTGTTTGTTGTCCACCAGAAAAGCGTAGGTGTTTAACCATCCCACATAAGGCAGTTCGTCGCTGTGGTTGGGCTCGACCAAGTAAAAGTCCTCACACACATCGGAACAAACACCCGTGGTGAGCGCACATTGGGCACATTCATCAGAATACGCTGGAAAGTCTAGTGGGGAATAAAAGACCATGCTGGCTTCAGCCCATCGGCCCCAATACGCACCCCATGGTTCAAGCCGGGCGTGGCAGTCTTGACAGCCTTCTCGCAGAATAAGGTTCGGGCTTGGCGCCACCAATGACGCCTCGGTTGTGATTTCATTGTTGGTCGGCAAGAACTCCTGACACAAAAATCCGCCGTAGAACCGATTGGCTCGGCCTCGGTTGGTTTGATGGCGAAGCAGCCAACCAGGTGAGGTCAGAATTCCATCGTGATGATCATCCAATGCCACAGCGTACCATGCCTCGTCTGCGAAATCGATTTCTGGCAGATCAGCCGTCGGAACTGGGCGCTGGTAAGTGTCCACATCGAAGGGAACCAAATGCCGAAAAAAGTGCGTGCTCGCCCCATTGAGGAATATTTCTTGCCCATTCAAGAGGTACTCATACCCAGAATCAGACTGAAGCATGGCCCGCACACGCTCATTGAGATCGTAAGACAAGGCGTCTTCGATGACGGCTTCTGTGGTGTTGTCGAAGCACCACTGAAGGTTGGGACCACAGCCACAATCGGCTTCTTGGTGGGCATCCTCGGTCGAACAGTCCACCCCATTGGCCGACACGGGGACCGTCTGAGCGTCAAAAGCAAAGACTTGAATCGAGGTGCCAGGATTCCAGTAGGGCTCGACCCACACATAGCCTTCTTCAATACCCCCATCGTCATTGATGGTCCAAGTAAGAGGTCGGTTGAATTCATCCACATTGGCGGGTTCGGTGCCGCAATGGGTTTGGGCCAACCCTCGAGTGTGGGTGGCACGGTTGTTGTTGAAATATATGCCGTTCCGTCGACCGAGACGCCGACGCTGAAGCAGGGTAACTTCAAGGCTGTTCCACATGAGTTCCCGATGGCGCTCGATCACTTGGGTTTCAAAGGCAGAGGAGTAGAGCCACTCGTTGAGCATGCCCTCAGGCAACTCACCGGCGTCTTCGATGCTGTGCAGCTCTTCCAAGGTAGGCACATGCCCACGTATGTCCAACGAGGCCGCCCGAACAAAACCCATTAGGTCTTGGTGTGAGGCATCTGTCCATGGGTCACTGGCCTCTGCGGTCAGGGTGAGTCCCATCATTAAAAGAATCATTGAAAGCCTCCTGCTTTCCATGCTCGGATGGTGGTGATGTCTGAGTCGTTGAGAAATGGCCCACCGAGGGGCATGCCTTCTGTGCTGACTTCGTGAATAATGGTGTCGATGTGCCTCATCCAATCGGATTTGTCGGCCAAGGTGGTCAGCGTGGCGCCTCCATGACAACTGAGGCAATGAACTTCCGAAATTTGCTCGACATCGGACCATTGCACATCAGGAAGTTCCCCAAACCAAATGGGGTGGGTATCCACGCCATCCCCAAGGTCAGATTCGGTCCAAAAACGCAGTTCGTGGGCACCCACATCAAACTCTTCCGGATCCAGTGTGATACGCCACGGATTGGTCTCGACGGGCAATTCAGCGGTGTCGAGCCAGACCCGCAGTGAATCCAAGGTGTCGGGATCACTGGGCAAAAGATAAAACACTTCCTGAACCGTCAAAGTATCAGAAGGGCTCACCACCACCACCGGCCGCCCCAAACTGGTTCGCATCAGCGAATCACCGTCAGGATAAATCAAGCGCCCTTGTGGGTCCACTTGCTGTTCGGCGCCGTCGGCTTTCTCAAAGCGGTAAAAAATCCCCCCGTCCACCCGATAGTGGGCGTCTGCGGTCGAAATCCAGAGCATGGGTCCGTGAAGTGACAATGGCGGAGACGGCAGGTCAACGGAGGTCACCGGTGCACTGGCGTCTTCCGTGTTCAGGCCGTCTTGTCGGTACAATTGATCTGAACTGATCCACCATAAGCTCCCCTCTTGATCAACTTGAAGGTCCTCAATGGGGGTGGAAGATTGGGAAAGGACGGTGTAGGTCGGCTGTGATATGTCGATTTCCACAAGCCACGGAGTGCGCACCCAGAGCCGGGACATGCCAACGCCAAAATCATAGATCGGCAATGTTTCTGACAAGACCACTTCTTGGAGTTGTCCAGCTCGAAGCTGGAACAACCGATTAATGCCCCACAGCCACAGAGAGTCACTGGCCCCCACCAACCGTTCAATGGGCACCGGCAGGTCAAGGTGGACAGGCTCTAGCTCAGTGTCAAAAGTGAACAATTGTCCATCGAGGTGTACCCACATTTGACCATCCACCAGAGTGCCACCAGCATGTGTTGCCTGCCCGAGATAAATCGGGGCGTCCGTGGTTTCGTCAATTAACCAAACCCCAGTCTCTTCGATGCACAACCACCGATAATCATCAATCAAATCAAAGTCGAGGCAGGTTTCCCCGAGGTTTTCCGTCAAATATTGCCCCTCTTGAATCACAGGGGCAAAAGAATGTGGGGTGTTTTGAAGCGAATCAAACTGACCACTGTCAACCGACTCCTGAAACGGTTGTTCCACACAAGACAACAATAGGACAACAAAAACCATGTCTCAGTATACCTTCAAACCCCGCAAAATGGATCGAAGATCGGCATAAATTTAGGCACAGCGCAACAATCGTACTGCGGCCAGTCAACAGAGCTCGAAATAGCGCATCCGCACCCAACGATTCCCCGAAGGAAGACGGCATCAAAAACAGGGCGACAAATGGAACTGTGGGGTCGGCGCAGAACCGGTTAAGGACTGAGACCGTCAACAAAAGCCAGATGCAGCACTGTGACTTTACACCCCTCCACCATTAATGATCAATTTGGGCGCCAATTCACCAGCCTTCGGCTGGCCGTCAACGAGCGGTGCAATCTGCGCTGCGTGTATTGCATGAGCGAAGACAAGATTTTTCCACCCGATGAGACGCTTTTATCGGTGCAAGAACAGCTTCGATTGATTTCCATTGTGAGCACATTGGGCGTTTACAAAATTAGACTCACGGGGGGCGAGCCGCTGCTTCATCCGCACATTCTTTCGATTGTGAAGGGCGCCGCCGACACCCCCAAAATCCAGTCTGTTCATCTGACCACCAATGGGGTTCTGCTGGCAAAAATGGCCGCAGACCTTAAGGCATCTGGCTTGTCAGGTGTCAACATCAGCCTTGATAGCCTCGATGGTGACACATTTAAGCGTGTAACGAGGCGACCATTTCTTGAGCGGGTCATGGACGGAGTAGATGCTGCCCTTGGGGTGGGCTTTGACACAGTCAAAATCAATGCCGTCGCCATGCGTGGCACCACTGAGGTCGAGCTTCCCAAGTTTGTTGATTTGGTGATGGCACACCCAATCACGGTCCGCTTCATTGAACTCATGCCATTTGACGATCAGCAAATCTGGAAAACGGGGCAGTTTCTGCGCAGTGCCCACTTCAGTGCCATGCTCCGTGACCAATTTCCGGAGTTCGAGCACACCTCTGGGGGTCCCACCGAGCATGTGGCCTTTCAGCACCCGCAGGGAAAAGGCAAAATTGCCTTCATTCCAGCTTATTCGAGAGACATCTGCGGCCGATGCAACCGTTTTCGAATCACAGCTGACGGCATGCTGCGAAACTGTTTGTACGCCAAACAAGAGGTCAACCTCAAAAGCCTGCTTAAAGCGGATGTGGCTGATGAAGTCATTGCAGAAACCATTCAAAACTGCATGTGGCACAAGCCCATTGACGGCTGGGCGGCACAGCGGGCCTTGCCCACCGACACCACGCTTCGAAAATCCATGTCTCAAATTGGAGGATAACCATGGGCATGCTCAGTGTTCAAGACGCATTAACCCAAATACTACAGTCAATATCGCCATTGGGCACCGAGCAAGTGCTCATGCTTGACGGATTGGGTCGAAGCCTTGCAGAGCCCCTCATGGCCCGCCGGCAGCTCCCAGCCTGGGACAATTCGGCGATGGACGGCTATGCGCTGAGGGCAGCAGATGTACAAGAGGGTCATGCCCCGCTTGTGGTGTGTGGAGAGATTCCTGCGGGCACCACAGACGATCGATTTGTGCCAAAAGGACACTGTGCACGGATTTTTACTGGTGCGCCCTTGCCGACGGGGTGCGACACGGTGATGATTCAAGAAAATGCCGTGGTCGATGAACAGGGGGGTGTGCGATTTACGCGGTCGGCAAAACACGGCGAGAATGTGCGCCGACAAGGCAGTGATGTAGAAGTGGGCGCAACCATTTTGCCAATGGGCAGAGTGATCACCGCAGGAGACATTGGCTTGGCCGTCGCACAGGGCCACAGCACCCTGAAGGTCATACGCCAACCCACCGTGGCGATTTTCTCGACAGGCGCAGAGCTCATTG
>JAYYJC010000155.1:0-12313 GCA_036146655.1 Myxococcota bacterium
GACCTCTTCATCGATTAACTCCGGTATCCCAGACAGAGCGGTACTTAAAACGGGCCTCCGATGTGCAAGGGCTTCCATACAAACCATCGGGATACCGTCCATGTCTCCATTGTCTGCCATCCGTGCCGGGAGAATTAACAAATTGTGGGATTGAATCTGCAAGGGAATTTGGCTTTGGGGTAAAAATCCAAGTTCTTTTGCGCCTTGTGGCATCTTTTGTGTGGTTTGGCTGACAACGGTTAATCGATGGGGGCTTGGAATGTGTTTCCATGCTTCCAAAAGTATGGAAAGCCCTTTTTTGGGAACATCTCTTCCGATAAACACTGCTCTTAGATGATCCATTGGTATTGGGTGTGTGTCATTGGGAATGTGAACCGCACATGGGATGCATTCCAATTGCGCAGCAGGGTTGGCCTCTTGCAGGACACCCAAGGCATAGTGCGAGATGGTTCTTACGTGAGTTGCATTGAGAAGGACTGGAAATGAAGGTCGCGGTCGAAACATGTCAACTGCATGAACCGTAACGGCATTTGGGATTCCCAAATCGAGTGAAAGTGCGTGAGCCCATTCGGCTGCCTCTCCAGCAAAATGAGCGTGTATAAGTGATGGGGGATCTTTTTTTATATGTTCTCGAAGCCATCGGTAGCGTGCAATATCCTTTAAACGCTGGTGTTGCGTGAGAAAGGCTATACCTGGACTTGTGTCGGCAT
This sequence comes from Myxococcota bacterium, assembly GCA_036146655.1. Lineage (GTDB taxonomy): Bacteria > Myxococcota_A > UBA796 > UBA796 > UBA796 > JAYYJC01. The sequence continues at coordinate 711 of JAYYJC010000155.1, forward strand.
ACATGCGAAATCGATATGCACGAGGGACTGTTGTGACGGTTACATTTGGGAGCATGTCGGCGAGAAGACCATCTGCACGGCTTCCCATTCGAATGATTTTAATGTGGAACCCATTGTCAACCAAAGATTGTATTTCTTGATAAACAAAAGTTTCCGTCAGAGTGGGATAGTATCGCAGCAAATAGACAATGGTCATCGAGAAAGAAATCCTGATAATTCTCTGGCGCGCTTCGACCAACTTCTGAGAAATGGTTTTTCCCTTTTGGGAAATGGGGTCTCTAAATGGGCCAAAAGATCAATCGGTTCATCGGGTTCATAATACAGCATATGCCGGTTGGTTTGACTTTGAATTTCTCGAATACTTGGAAGATTAGGGGCAAGAATAGGGCGGTCAGTCGCCATATAATCCCAGAGTTTTAAAGGTGAGGTGAGAGATCTTCCAAAGCGATTGTTCTCTAGAGGTAAAAGCAACCCAGTTGCCGTGGCCAGAAGTTTTGGTACTTCTGGATAGGGCACAGGAGGTCGAACGGTAATGTGAGCTGGTAGGTTGCCAAATGCGGCCATTTCGTCGGGACTCGCACCCACAAATTCAATTGGCAGGGGCGATTCTTTCAAAACTGGAAGCAACTTTTGAAGTCCCTTCTCCGGCCTCAGTGACCCTAAACATCGAATGATGTTCTCTGTTTTCTGACTGGTCAGCAATCGAGAGGGAGCGGTCCCGTTGTGAATCACCATTCGATGCGTTGGGCAATGGTTTGGATGTTGAGAAAGCCATAGGTCCATGACCCCCCCACAATTTGCGATTAGTCCCCATGCATGCTGAAGCATCTTTTGTTCTATTTGGAACAAAGAACTCGGGTTTAGGCCAAGGTCAGAGGCTTGAATGGAAGGCAACTGGTGGGCTTCAATAATGATTCGTTGTTTGTTTGGTAACCATGCTTGAAGTTGCTTAAATCGGTTCAGATCACGCACAATGACAGTTCCCTTGTGACGCATCCACCATTGGATTGTGGATTGTCTAAACCACAGTCCGCTAATGCCCAAGTGTGTGCTGGGGCTGAGCCTAAAATCCAAGTGTTCGGTATCGAGTAGTCCGTATGATTTTAAAACCGCTTTGCCATTGATCTTCGGGTCCGTTCGATTGGCAAGCAGTGTGACAGGATGCCCGAGCTCTGAAAGCGAATGCGCCGCATGGAGCACCTGAATGTCTTGTGCTCTCCAGCTTGGATAACTTGGTCGGTACCCCATTAAGATTGGTTGACGCATCAGAGCAATTTCTCCAGCGCCAATGCAAAACGTTCGCGACCATGATTTTGGCGATACCATTCCCAGTTTCTCTGACCAGAATGGGGATCGTTGAGATACTTTTCAATGGCTTTGTAGTCTGGAGATTTAGATTCAATCACGAACCCTTTTCCAAGAGCTTCAGGGATACCGCCATTTGCTGTTCCAAGGGTTGGGATCCCATATGAGGCGGCTTCGAGTAGGCACAGTCCGAAACCTTCTGCTCCATATCCACTCGAATCGCTTTTAGAGCACAGGAGCACGGCTGAAACTTGTGGGAGTTTCTTAAAAACATCTGTTCGAGCAAGGTGTCCAAAACAATGCACATCGGTTGCACTGTGTTTGAACTTTGACAGAAGTGGGCCGTCTCCACAAAGCCACAGTTGCCGACCGAGTTCGTGAGCCAACTGAATCACAAATGGTATATTTTTACTGTCAATCAATCGGGCGGCACACAGGAGTGGGCCCGACGGTGTGTGTGGAGAAGGCGTGAGCTGCGCATCAAAAGGGTAGGGCAATACAGTCGAAGTACAATCTGGGAGCCACCGTCGAAGTTGTTTTTTCAAAAAATGGGATACCGGAACCCAAACATCGATGTATTTCCCGACCTTGATTAAAGCATTTTCCGAAATATTGGCTTGCGTGATCTCAGAACCATGGACGGCGCAGAGTGTGTGAGTCCCCATCGATTTCAGAATCGGGGCTGCCCACAACGCAGAGTCCCAAGTGGCAAATAGAGCAGCATCGACTTTAAGGATTTTCAGACTCGCTAACCCCACCCACTTTGCTCGATGACGGTTCCAAGACCGGCCTCTGCATTTGATCATTTGAAAAGGGTATTGCGGGTTTGAATCCACACGGGTGAGGACAGTGACTTCATGTCCAAAACAACTGAGAGCCATTGAAACATCATACGCCCATGTGGCGATGCCGCCTTGCATTGGCACAAAGTCTGTACTAACAACAGCAATTCTCATGGTTGTAAAGCCACAAGTTTCTGCCAAACATCACTGACTGTTAGATTTTCCATGCAGTAGTGATCTCCGATTGGACATTCAGGACCACCGTGGCGAGAGCATGGGCGGCAGTATAGTGGCAAAGCCGCAGTGGATGACGCATGTGGCCAAAAACCATCTTGAGCAGTGGTGGGTCCCATGATGACAAGGGTTGGTATGCCAAAGGCTCGGCATAAATGTGTCAACCCGCTGTCATTACCAATCGCGACTTTGGCGTCGTTCATGGCTAGAATGGTCTGAGTAAACCCCAACTCTGAGATGCCTCTGGCCTTCGGACCAATGGCGTCTACCATTTGATTGATGAACAGCCGTTCTGAAGGCCCACCCAAAACAATAACTCCGCCTGACCATTTTTGTGCAATTTCAATGTATTTGAACATGGGCCAAATCTTTGTACGGTGTTGAGCCGTTGGGCAGATAACAAGTGAGCTCCCCACATTGTTTCTCGACAACCATGGCAACGCACTGGTTTTTACTCCAGCGGCTGCAGCGTACCGCATCATCACAGATGGCGGTACATCTTTGGTTTTTAGCCACACCCTTTTTCGTCTCAACCAATCAAAGCGCTTGATGGCGTGTGTTGGACCTTTTATTCGTTTTCTAATCCAAAAGCTTCGCCAGTTACTATGAAGATCGACTATTTTATTGGCCGTGGTTGGGAGAGGATCTTCTGTTGGAACGCAAACGGTGTCCACGCCCGGAAAATGACTCACAATTTCACGATATTTCGAGTCAGTAATGTAAGTAACTGGTGCCAATGCTTGGGTGATGGATGCACTCAAGACGATGTCTCCAAGGGAGGAAAGACGGATGACAACAGTACTCATTGTATGTGACTCAAGATGTTTTCAATGGGGTGTTCAAGACACGGTGTAAACTTATGGCATCTCTTTGAATAGCATGGCCAACATGACAGTGCGGGCGGTAGAATCGCAGAGCTATGTCGAGGCCCTGTTCGTGCTGGATCTGTCGATCCATAGATAATAATACTGGTCGAAATCGGATGTCCTGCCTCGAATCGGGCAGCACTGGCTAAGTGGCTCAGACCACTGTCTAGGCCGATCATCCATTTCGCTGAAGCGGCATGGTTGGCAACCTCTTGTAGGGTACAATCTCCCATGACATTTGGCAGATGTGTCGCCAATTGCGTAAGGATTTTTTCATCACCCGGTCCACCAATTGCAAGACAATGCATCTGGCTCGGGAGTGCTTGTGCGAGTGCAGCAAATTTTTTGTATTGCACCGTTACGGGGGATGCGGTTCCAACCACAAAGACAACATCATATTTTGTTTCGGTCGGGACGGATGGAAATCTCGGAATGGGCTCAGCCTTCACTCCGAGTGAGAGTGCTATTCGATTGAAACCATCGATTCGGTGCTCTTCTATCACTGGTAAAGCTTCGGTCAACAGCCATTTACGGTGTTGGAAAGCAATGCCTATTCGATTTAAATAGTGCCGATGCCGCCAAGCAGCACCGAAACTTGGTTTCAATAATATGGCCATTTCTGACGGAGGTCTGGTGCCAGGCAAACAGTGTTGGATGCCGTCAAATGGATACAAAACCGGTCCCCACTTTGGTGCAACGACTACCAAAGGATGTGATTTGGCAAGTGCATTGATGCACGGTCTGGCCATCAATCCATCCCCTAAGTGGTCTGGCGCACGCACCAACCAAGGTTTCATTGGACCTGTGAGTAGTGGGTGTTAAAGCCATCGAAAATCCCTCGATTGGGCAGCCGTTGACGATAACTGAGTTCAATCGCTTGGGAAGTATTTCTCTTTGTGAGTAAGCGCAAATCGGCTTCAGAACTGGTAAGCGATATCAGTCTCCATTTGGGTTCTGATTTCATGATCGTTTTTTATTTTTACCCGAACGGCGTTTCCGACGAGCTTCAGCGAGTGCATTGCGTCGTGAAGAACCCCCAGATTTTGTATGTTGTCCTGTAGGACCCACTCCAGGAAAACCACCCATGCCTGGCATCCCTCCAAATGGATTTCCACCGCCTGCAAATGGGTTTTGGCCTTGCATCATTTGTTGCATCATACCGGACTGTCCGAGTTGACCCATCATGGTTCGGGTTTGCAGGAAACGCTCATACAAGTCATTCACATCCTTTTCAGTCCGTCCACAACCCTTGGCTATCCGGCGGATCCGTGATTCGTTTATGACATCCGGTTCCCTGCGCTCCTGTTTGGTCATGGATTGAATGATGGCTTTTACCCGCTCTAGTTCACGGTCATCAAGCGCTTCCTTCGGGATTTTTTCCAGCAGTGCGCCAAAGCCAGGCATCCGTTCAAATAGGCTTCTCAAAGAGCCCATTTTCTTAATCATTTCAATTTGTCGAACAAAGTCATCGAAAGAGAACTGACCTTGAAGCATTTTTCGGGCATCGGTTTCAGCAGTGTCTTTGTCAATGACCCGTTCAAAGTCATTCATCAGACCAACCACATCTCCAAATCCAAGAATCCGATCTGCAAGGCCCTCAGGTCGAAAGTCTTCGAGTGCATCCAACCCTTCTCCCATACCGAGAAACTTGATGGGTTTGCCAGTGACTGACTTTATTGACAACGCTGCTCCGCCTCGAGTGTCGCCGTCTAGTTTGGTGAGGATGAAGCCCGTGAAATCCAAAAGTTGATCGAACGATTTGGCTGTTTTGACCGAATCTTGGCCGATCATTGAATCGCAGACAAAAAAGATGTTGTGCGGGTCGTTGTCCATTTTGATTTGCTGAAGCTCGCCCATCAAAGCATTGTCGACGGCCAGCCGACCAGCTGTATCAAAGAGAACCACATCGCAGCCCAATTGTTTGGCATGAGCGACACCATATTTGCAAAGGTCGACGGGGTTCATGCCAGGAATGCTAAAGACCGGCACTTCAAGCCGTTCGCCGAGGATCTTGAGCTGATCGATTGCCGCAGGACGATAGATGTCCGCAGCGACAAGCAGCGGTTTGTGTTCTGAGGCTTTTAGTCTTTTTGCCAATTTACCGGTTGTGGTCGTTTTACCTGACCCCTGTAAGCCGACCATCATAATCACAGTGGGGGAAGCTGTTTCACTAAATACCAGGTTTGTGTCGACGGGACCCATCAGATTTACGAGCTCTTCGTGACAAATACGAATGAAGTGATCTGCTGGTTTTACTTTGAGTTTTTCGCCTGATTTGTGTGTTGCAGTTACTTTGACCACTTCACCGATGCAGCGGGTCTTGACGGTATTTATAAAACTGCGGACAACTGAAATCTCAACATCTGCTTCCAAAAGGCTAATGCGAACATCCTTTACGGCGGCTTTGATGTTGTCTTCAGTCAGCTCTGATTTGCCCTTCAGTTTAAGGCGGGCATTTTTAAAGCCTTTGCTAATCATTTCGAGCATGTGTTTGAATTTCCTTATGGTGATTGAGGGCGCATCCACACCAGTTTGGGGTTGAGAGACAAAGCAGTCTCCCAGTCTCGTGTCTCTGCGTCGGTTTCGCCAAGGCTGTGATGGGCGTTGGCTCGTCCGCCGTAGTGAAGACCTTCGTTTGGCTGGAGTTTTATCGCATGGCTGTACGCTTGCAAGGCCATTGTTGGATTTCCTAATAATTGATAGGAATCCCCAAGGCCATGCCATGCCCATGGGTTTTGATCATTTTGGCGTGTCAATTGAGTAAACAATACCAAGGCTTCTGCAAAATTTTCGGCTTCGAATGCCGCTCTGGCTTGGACGATGGACGCTTCGGCCTTTGGAACCTGTAGGTTTGGATGAAGTGGCCTATGAGACAGTCTTTGTAGGGTTTGACGAGAAGGACCCGGAATGTGTTTATTTAGCCATTTCCATAGGTGCGAGTACATGTTTTTTAATGGCATGATGGGTAAGGTTGAGTCATTGACGGCCGTTGCAGATTGGCGTGCTTGCGTTATTGTTTGGCCAGTTGAAATATTCTACCCTATTAATTCACTGTCGTGTGTGAGGTGTTCAAGTGACTTACAAATGGCCATTTGGCTTTATTGCATTTGGAATGGGAATGTCATGTTCAGATTACGATTTGATCAAGCGTGATGTTGGCGATGTCTTTTACCAGCTTGAAGCAAGCGAAGTAGACATTCTTCTCGTGGTGGACAATTCCTGCTCCATGGAGCCTTATCAGCAAAAGCTTTCTGAGAATTTTGATAATTTCCTGACCTTCTTTATTGAAGGGGATGTGGACTATCAGATTGGTGTAACCACCACAACCGTAATTAAGCCTGATCCCTATGGTATTTGCACCCAAGCAGACATTGACTTGATCCCTGATGCTGGTGGCTTGGTAAACAACTCGGTCATCACTTCTCAAACTTCGGGTGCATCTGAGGTCTTTAGTTCACTTGTGAATGTTGGGACCTGTGGCAACGGTTCTGAGATGGGATTGGAAGCGGGTCTATTGGCACTTGAACAAAGTGGTCAGGCCTTGATCCGTCCAGACGCGTATTTGTCTGTTATCTTTGTATCTGATGAACAGGATACATCACCGTCCCCAGTAGCAGATTACATCAACACCATGCGTGCCATTAAAGATTCGGATGCCAGAGATGTTTTTAACTCATCAGCGCTGGTGGTTAATGATTTGGCAGATTGCTCATTAGACCAAATAAACTCAGGTGCTGCTGTTGGAACCAGATACATTGATGTAGCAGAACAAACCAATGGAATTACTGGGAACATCTGTGGAGATGATTTTGCATCCATCGTTACTGAATTGTCCTTGAGTTCATCTCGACTCAACGACATGTTCTTTCTCAGTTCGTCACCCGATGTGGCGTCTTTGATCTTGGGCATTAACGAAGTTGAGATACCTTGTGATTCTGAAGATTACAGTTGGTCTTTTGAACTGTTTGGACCTGATGAAGAGCCCGTTATTATGTTTGATCGTTCAACACTGCCGCCCCCAGACTCAAAGATTACTGTTCAATACAATGCTGGAGACGGAAACCCAGAAGACTTTTGTACAGGAGGCACAGAACAATGATGTCATTATCCTTTGGGCGATTGCCAATCATTTTGATCATTATGGGTGCCTTTGCTTGTATTGAAGCTCCTGAAAAAGCCGAAGAAGGTGGAAACTGTGCAAACTCTGCAGAGTGTGCTGAGGGGCAACTCTGTTTAAAAAATGAGTGCAGTGATGTTGATTGTCTGACTTCAAATGACTGTGACATCGAGCAATATTGCAGTACCGACTACGCCTGTGAGTCAGGGTGTGAAAACGATGATGATTGTTTTGCAGGCGACTCTTGTGATTTGAACACACAGGTCTGTGAAACCTATGGGTGTAGAGACACCCAACTCGATTGTGAAATTGGTGAGTTTTGTAATGTGCCGACCGGAGAGTGCTACGAAGATGACCAACCCCATTGTCGAAGTTGCGATTTCAACGATTTGCTTTACCCCGTCTTTGGTGAGGAGTGCTTGCTGTGGAATGAGACAGGCGGTAATTGCACGGTGGATTTCTTTCTTGGTACACAAACTGGCTGTCCTTCAGATGAACTCTGTTATCCAATCGATCCAGCAGACCCCTTTAACAACAGTGGCACCTGCTATAAGTCTTATGCAGTAATGAGTTGTGATATTAATGCCGCTGAAGCGTGTCCACGAGGATTTTCTTGTGTGCAGTTGACCTACACAGACGGCAGCACCACTGATGTCTGCTACGGAGACTGTCAATATTACCGAGAAAATGGTCATCTATAGTATCATCCTTTGAGCAATAAATTGAGGCATCATACTGCGGTATGGCTTGTGTTGTTCGCATGTACTCCATCGAACAAAGCCGACAATAATGATTGTGTAATTGACTCTGATTGCCCCGATGCTTTGCTGTGTGTTCAGAATCAATGCGCTTCTGTTGAGTGTTACGGGCACAGTGACTGTGGGTATGGTTTAGTGTGTCTGAACGACGGAACTTGTGCGCTGGGATGTAATGAAGATGCCCCATGCCCAGCTGGTGAGCAGTGTGTGAATGGCGAATGTCATTCGGCCACTTGTGTGAACACGGAATTGGATTGTGCCCTTGGAGAATGGTGTTTAGATGGGGTTTGTGAGCAGCCAGACTTTCCAATATGTCAGGCCTGTGATTTCGAAGATTGGCAACAACCGTTAATGGGCAACGGTGAATGTGTCATTTATACATTTGACAGAGAACGCTCTTGTCATTGGCCAGATACTGGTGCATGCCCTGAACACTGGTCTTGTTTCCCACTGGATGGCACGGGAGAGGAGCCAGATGGGTTTTGTGTGGCATCCTTTTGGTACCTTTATTGTTCAGATCAAGATGGCTGTCCTCGTGGACTCACCTGTGACAGTATATTAGGAGACAATGAACCACTTGTATGCTGGGCAGATTGTGTGACCTTGCTTGAGGGTGGCTATTTGGAGAATGAATGACCCAACATGGCGTTCAACTTGAAGAGAACACTTCTGTTCATGATTCATTGTCGACCGATGCCGCAAACATGCTACAAACCACGCGGCCAGCACAGTTGGCATGGGTCCTTCTTGGCCTTTCGGTCATCGGTTTCTTGGCTATTAGTGGGGTGATGGCAATCACTCCAGACCATCCCCAACTTACTTTATTGACCATCCTTAGACACGGATTTGAAGGGGCAATGGTCGGTTGTATCTGTGACATCATCGCAGTACGAAATGTGTATACCAAGGCGAGAGATCATTTTGAGCCTCTTGTAGAAAATGTCTCAAAAGCGGTTGTCATTGATATGATTCGTCTTCGTACCTTGATAGAAAGGTTTAGCCGATTGGATGACCTGCAAAATGAAGCCAATCAAGATTGGTTTCGTCAACAGCTGCAAGCTCTGATCCCTTCTAAAGATAGCATTGAGGCGCAGTTAGAAACCTATTGGCAACAATCTTTGTGGCAGGAAACTGCTTTTTGGCTTGCCGAGATCGATCTTCATCCAATTTTAACCGGTTCTTCTGACCACTCCATGCGTTTGCTTGAAGTTCCTGAACTTCGCAACACCCTAGCGACGCTCATGGAGGTTGCGACCGAAGATCGAAACCTCACAGGGGAAATGCACGCCCGCATTCATGCACTTGGTAACTCTTTCACCCTCTCGGATCTCGGGATTCCATCTGAGCCCGAAGCCTTGGAAGAATTGCTCGTCTTGGTCTGGGAGCATTGGAAAATCCATCAGCCAGAAAGAGGAGGCAATCTGAAAGACTCAGCGCAGGATTGGCTCATTCAAAAAGTCATTACTCGAGTATCCGTCAACTGTGCGCCAGTGGTCTCACAAACCACCATCGTTGATATTTTGATGCCCATTTTGGACGAAGCTCAAGTCACGGATGCCATGCATGAGTTGGCAAAACGAATCCGTGAAGAGGCTCAGAATGATGTCGAAAACAGCCACGAGCTCCCTCTTTTATTCGACAGCCTTATACTGTACCTTGGGGCTTTGGCCGATGCATGGTCAACGCTCCCACTGGTTGATCGGCAAAGGACGATGGTGGCCTTATTGGATGCTTGGAAGCCAGTCGTTCTGTCTTTGCTTGGTGATGTACTTTGGTGGCTTCGTATTAAACTCATGCAACCAGACGAAATTCTTGCCATGCCAGGATTTCAAAAGATGCTGATCCATCTTTCAGAGCAGGGAAGAGAGCAAACCGATAACATTGAAGCCCTTGCGGTTGACAGTCTGCATACTCGTTTAAAGGCGCTTGGAAAGGTTGGTTTTGTGAAAATGCTTCAGCGTCATACACAACAACAGTTGGATTGGATTAAGGTCAATGGAATAATTTTTGGTTTTTTTATGGGGCTGAGTGCAGGAGGACTGGCAGTTTTGATAGAGTATTACCTCCACTAAGAACCGAACAAAGGAGTCTTCATGCTGCTCTGTGTCCTATTGGGTTGCGCCCTTAAAGTCCCTGAATTGCCGCCAGCGTCGATCGATATACAGCCCTTTCGGAGTACTGTGGATTGGAGTTCTGTGGAGGAAGAAGCAGCTCAACTTTTAAGTGCTTATGTTCAAGTAGATACGACCAATCCCCCGGGCAACGAAACTTTGGGTGCAGAATTTTTAGGGCAAGTGCTTGATCGGGCTGGGATTAGCTACGAAATCCACGAGTCTTCTCCGGGAAGAGGCAATCTCATTGCCCGTTTAGAAGGGGATGGAACTGAGAAACCTCTTTGTCTCTTATCTCACATTGATGTGGTCACCGCAGAACCGGAAAAGTGGCCAGCAGAGCAGCAACCCTTATCTGGTTCCATCTCAGATGGATATGTGTGGGGTAGAGGGGCGCTTGACATGAAAGGCATGGGAATCATGGAACTCATGACGGTGCTTTTACTGAAGCGGCAAGCGGTGCCTCTTAAAAGAGATGTCATTTTGATTGCAGTCGCTGATGAAGAGGTGGGTGGCGAGGGCATACAGTACCTTGTCAATAACTACTGGGATTACTTGGACTGTGGTCAATTGATTAATGAAGGCGGACTTGGCCTTAAAGACATGCTTTTTGAAGGACAAACGGTTTATCCCATCTCTGTTGGGGAAAAAGGGTCTCTCTGGCTCAAAATGACGGCTCATGGTGAGGCTGGCCATGGGTCTACCCCACGGCCAAATGAAGCGCCGCTATACTTACTTGAAGCGCTCGATGCACTTAAGGCTCGCCCAATTGAAACAGATCTTAGTCCCGCTATGGAAACATTTTTGGCTTCGGTTGGTGCCCACAAAGGCGGGGTTGCAGGCTATGTCATGAAACGACCAACTTTGGCAAATCGACTCGTTAAGCCAAAGTTAATGGACAATCCACTCACCCGAGCAGCTGTGATCAATACAGTTCATCTGACAGGTCTGGATGGGAGCAATAAACCCAATGTGGTTCCCTCTGAAGTCTCTGCGCTGTTAGATTGTCGCCTTCAACCCAATGTCAAACCTGAGGAGTTCTTAGATTGGTTGAAAACCATGGTTGGGCCTCAAATTGAGTTTGAAGTTCTTGGGTCACAACAAGGAAACTTATCTGATTGGGATGACCCCCTTTACCGTGCACTCGCACGCGCTGCGACAGAAAATGAGCCAAACAGTGTGGCTGGTCCTGTCATATCCGTCGGTTTTACTGATTCGATCCATGTCCGTCCCAAAGGGACAAAAGCGTACGGTTTTGTGCCTGTCAGATTGTCAGCTGAAGAAATGACAGGGTTTCACGGTGCGCAGGAACGATTGTCAGTCTCAGAGTTGGGTTTGGGTGTTAAGAAACTCTACAGTGCCGTCCTTGAGGTATCAGTTAAGTCCGATACCGAGTCTTAAAATTAATGCTTTGATTGCCTCTTCGAGAG
>JAYYJC010000156.1:0-2294 GCA_036146655.1 Myxococcota bacterium
TATGACGAACATCGGACAATGGGAGATTGGCATGCGTGGCTTTACATTGTGTTTACCGCTGCTGGCATTGGCGTGCACCGCAGAAGAAAAAGTAGAAGACTCAGGCATCACTGATACTGGAAGTGGTGATGCATTAGAAGATAATGCCGATACTGGAACCGAGGCGGATACCGGAACCGAAGCACCTACGGATGCAGATGGTGATGGTGTCGAAGCCGGAGTTGATTGTGACGATGACAATCCTGATGTAGGCTCAATAGAAGAAGACGGCGACTGTGATGGCGTCTTAACCATTTATGACTGCGATGATTCTGATCCCGACGCGTCCTACTCATATTCCTATTCGGATACCGATTATGAAACGGATGGCGTCCTGGATTTAATCTATGAGCATTACGAGTTGAACAATGAAACCGGCCATCCAATTTTCGGCTACAGTACCTATGATGGAGATGGAAACGGGCAAGCCAACATTGCAGTCACCACAGAGTACCTTTATGACACGGCAGACAATCTCATTGAGTATCGGTCGCATTACGATTTCTTGGGGCAAGACAATTATTCAGACACACATACGGTATACACCTACGACACAAACAATCACCTTCTTACTGAGACTCAGGTCATTACCGGATTTGATAGCAATGGTACTTTTGCAGAGACAACAACCACTGAGTATACCCACAACCCAGAGGGTCTAATTGAATCCCGTACCATCACCACGGATATCGGAAACGATGAATCCGTCGACAGTCAGATTGTATCCTACTACTTGTATGATTCAGATGGCTTATTAGTTGAGTGGATGGAAAATAGCGATAGCAATGGGGATGGCAATATAGACAGTGTCATCATTAATCAAAATATCTGGTCCAACCAACTCCTTATACAAAGTGATACGGGCTTCGACAATGACGCAGATGGAGTGATCGATTCTTCAGAGACCAAGATGAATCTCTATGACGGACTTCAGAACCTCATCCTTGAAGAAGTCATGATTTACACATCGATCGGACTCAGTTTCATTGAAATCACCTTAAAAGGGTATACACCTGAAAACTGGATTGAAACGGTTGAAATCCTTTCTGACAATGATGCAGACGGAACGGCCAATTCGTGTCAGTATAGCAGTTATACCTATGACAACAACGGCAATGCATTGACTGCATTTTCAAGCACAGACAATGACTTTGACGGAACAGACGATACCATACGAATAACGAACAACACATTTGATCTCGAAAACCGAATTACCGAGATGGTGACAGATTACGATGATGACGCCAATGGTGTCATCAATTCCACTCGCACAATTACGCACAGCTATGATGGCTGTGACAGTTTCTAGCCCGCAATCACTTTGATTTTGGTGATGATGGTACGAAGTGCAGAAACCACCGTTTCTGTATCCGTGTGGCGCACGATTACAAATCCGTCCCCCTCATAATGACTGGAACGAGATTGACCTTTGCGGGGGGGCTTAAACTGCTCCACCCACTCTCCAACGGCCGCTTGAGCCTCTTCTAAACCAGTAACATCAACAATTGTATTTCCTCGACCTTGTGCTCTCAAAAAAGCACATCCCACGGCATACTTGCGTGGCGGTAACTCCCAACGGTCATGGGTCATGAGCTCAGCCCACTTGTCCCACATGTCAAGATCGTAAGCCAAAGACAACATTGGCATAATATTCACACCTGGAGGTCGAGCGCCAACCTCTGAAACCACTGGGGTGCCATCTCTTTTCAAAAACCATTCCATATGAGACAACCCAGTTTCCATACCGAGGGCTTTTAATGCTGCGGCATTCACAGGTAAAAAGTCTGAGACATGAGAACCGTGTACCTCTTTGGGAAGCAAGACACAATATTGCATCCAAGGATTTTCAATGACTTTTAATGGTCCAGGTAGGTAGTATGTGGAAGACTGCCAAATTGTCTTTCCATTAATGGTTACTGATTCTAAAGTATGCTCTTCCCCTTGAACAAACTCTTCAGCCTGAACGGGGTTATCTTCAGAAGGGAAAAGCAGGTTCATGGCGGCAATTAAATCATCATGATTTTGAACCCGAACTGTATTTTTGGAACCGACTCCTGCAATCGGTTTTAAAACAATGGGATAGCCAATGTCTTGAATAAAGACTTCTGCAGCCTCAAGACTGGTGATTTTTGCTTGACGAGCCACTGGTAAGTCTGCATCTCTTAAAACAGCTTTCATGGCATTCTTGTCTCTAAAATGAGTGGCTGCCTCCCTTTTCATGCCAGGAATACCACATCGGGAACGGACTTCTGCCA
>JAYYJC010000157.1:0-10901 GCA_036146655.1 Myxococcota bacterium
GTGCCCTGAATGGAGAAATCCCATTGTTGGGACAAAGCCGATACGCCCTTTGTTCCTTATTTTTGGATGAAATTGTAATAGGTCTTCTACGCTTGTTATGATCTTCATGTCTGACTCAATTCGGGTCCAATACAGTAAATAAACTGCTCTAATGAATTAACTGCTATGGCAATTTTTTTCTATGGCGATGGGATCTCCTTTTTGATCTTTAAAGCTTAGAGACAAAAGTGACCGCGAAAACAATTGATTTTGGCTTTGAACTTGATGGTGACTCCAAATCAATACACGGTCAAATAATCTAAATAACGGGGTACTGTTTGAAGTATTTTTACAGACACAATGCGACGGTTCAGTTGAAGGATACTTGTCCATTGGGGAGGCCTCACTTTATGTTCAGGTGTAAGGTACGGTCCTTCGTTATGTCTTTCAAGATGTACTGATTGAGGGCGCTTCGGGAAAATTTGTAAAAAAGTGACTTGATTCATAGGGCTTTGCCTTATCATTTGCATGGACCAATGCATTCACCATGCCCATCCTGCGCCTGGATTATGTGGATCTTGATTTCTCTTTAAGCAGCTTTATTTGGGATTGGAACATTGCTGTAATGCAGGTATTGTGAAGCCTTAGAAAATGTGATATAAAGGGTATACCACTGGACCCCTACGGGCCGGTAGGAACTTTAAAATGTGAGAAAAATATGCCCCAAAAAACGGTGCTGGACCTTCTAAGATTGAAGGCCGGCAGCCAGAAAATTACGATGATCACCGCCTATGATTACACCATGGCTCGATTGGTGGACACCGCAGGCGTTGATATGGTCCTTGTTGGTGACAGTGTTGGAATGGTCTTTCAAGGTCACTCAGATACTTTATCAGTCACCTTAGATGACATGATCTACCACGCTAGATGTGTTTCAAGAGGCCTAAAGCAGGCACACCTCACGGTTGATTTGCCATTCATGAGTTACCAAGTGTCACCGGCTCAGGCATTGGAAAGTGCTGGTCGCTTAGTCAAAGAGGGATGTGCTCAGTCTGTAAAGCTTGAAGGTGGGGTACGCTCCATTCCTCAAATTAAAGCCATTGTAGATGCTGGGATCCCTGTGGTTGGCCATGTGGGCTTGACCCCACAGTCCATACATGCGTTGGGTGGCTATCGAGTTCAGGGCCGAGGAGACGACGGCCGTCAGAAATTGATTGATGATGCTTTGGCTGTTCAAGAAGCGGGTGCATTTATGCTGGTTCTTGAAATGGTTCCTGCTCATCTTTCTGCTGAGCTAAAGCGCCTTCTTCATATACCCACCATTGGCATTGGAGCTGGGGTTGATTGCGATGGACAGGTTTTGGTCTGCAATGACCTTTTGGGCTTTGACAGTTCCTTTCAACCTCGCTTTGTCAAGCGGTTTGCAGAGTTGGAACAACCTATGATTTCTGCCATTGAGCACTATGTGAATGAAGTTCGTTCTGGTCAATTTCCCACTGAAGCGCACAGCTTTACAGCGAAAGGCCAAAAAAAGGTCGCACGGATTTATTAAATGCGATGCTTTGGGCCTTTATTGGTCGCCTCTCTCTGCTTATGTGCAAAATAAGACATTCTGTTGCTTGACGGACTGGCCGCAATGCGCAAAAATGCATTTATGTCTGAATCACCTTCAATAATTATGGTGCGAACTTCTCCTGACAATCCATCTGGAGAGGCCTTAGACCTGGATACACTTCGAAACTGGGTGCGATCCGGTCGAATTGGCCGCGAGCAACAAATTTTTGATCCACAGCAGCAACTCTGGATACCTGCTTTTCAATTTGGGCCCATTTCTTCCATTTTCACCCAGCAATTATGGGATGCTTGGGAAGATGAGGACGAGTTTACAGAGCCCGCTCCCGTCAAGGGTAATGCTCCTGTAGATGAAGACGCAACAGTCATTACGCCAAGACACAAAGCAATTTCCGAAGGCGATAAAAAACAAGTCGAAAGTACAACGGTTGAGTTTAAGCAGGAAACGGCGCTATCATCGGATAAACTTGAGCACACTCAACCGCTGAATGCGACAGTCGAAGCAGAGCTTGAGGTTTCCAAAGACGGTGATCCAATTGCTGATGTGCTTGCCATGTTTGATGAGCACTCAGCCGCAGAAGCAGCAGCATTACGCCAAAACAGATCGCCACAACAAAGACAAAAAAACTTACCTCTTCCACCCAAAGTTGAACCCATAGTCTCTACTCAAAGCAAGAAAAGAGACATCGAAGAACTTCCAATGTCTGCATTAGAACCGTTGGTCAACAAACCTTTTGTCAGCCAGAAACCGCAGCGGACGCCCCGTTCACCGAAGCCATTATCAAACAAGACCCCAAGGTCAAGCCATTCAAAAGTACCCTCGCAAGGTCCCAGGGTTCGCAAAAAGGGGCCACCACCTTTTTCAATGGATCATGGGGATGCCTTTCGGTTGCCTTTGAATGCGCAGTCATTTCCAACTCGTCGTCCACCCGTGCGGCGTTCGGGGGTGCGGTGGGGCCGAATACTCGTCATCATCTCGCCATTTGTCATGATTCTTTTGGTGATTCGTTGGTATGTTGGCGCCACAGCCACTGCTCAGTTTCCAACAAGTGAACAGTTGGATCAAAATGCATCTCCTTCTGGTTTTGCTGACTTGTCTTTATTAGAAGAAGATGATCCACTTTTTGAACTTGACACGGCGTTGCGGAGTCAGATTCGTCCGGCGTGTCTTAGCATTACACCCGAAACACTCGTTGAGGATGTCATGACGGTTGAATTGGACGCTTTTGACATTGATGTCATCGGTATCCGTGCATCAATCGTCGAGTGGACAGGTCGAAAACTTGACCGTCCACGAACAGGTACCTTTCGTTTTCGAGTCAAGGGAGATGACTCTTACGAATATCAGTTGGCCGCAATTGCTTTGGTGGTTGGAAAGTATATGGAAAATTATGTCATGGATGTGGCTAAGCTTGAGGTAACCATTGACACCAAACAAAACAGCATGCAATTTGAGTTGGACCCTGATTTGGTTTCTCGCTACTATCGCCAGAACATCGATCTCAGGCAGCTGTTTAACTTGGTTCAGTAGAACTAGCGTTGTCTCTAAGCGAAATTCCGAATGTCTTGCCTTTTACAGCCCATCTTTGGTCGCTTGTTGGAGGGCTTGAATGGAGCGAACAATTGCAGCGGTTGCTGGTGCGCCTCGATTGGCAAGTCGAATGGTTCGCTTTGGATTGATAAGGTAAACGGTTCGTATGACCCAAGTTTTGAGGGGGATTGAAAATGTACTCGCAAACTGACGCGAAACTGCCCCACCTCTGTCGGTTAATATGGGGAAATCAAATCCATATTTTTCAGCAAAAGCCGCATGAGATGTCTGGTCTGCTGGATTGATGGCATATACATCGCAGCCCAAGCCGTTAAGTTCTTCAAGGTGTGCTTGAGCATCTTGAAGTTGCTTGGTACAGCCCGGTGTGTCATCGCCAGGGTAGAAGATCATCAGAGACCATCGCTTCTGCTTCATTCTGTGCCATGAGCCATCATGAGATTGCAACTGCCATTCTGGTGCTTCTGACGACTCGAGCAGCAATTTTGGGTAGAGCTGCTCTTTGACCATCTGTTTAATCGGAGAGGGAATTCGTCTTATGATGCTGTGTAGATTAGGCATTCGGTGACTCACTTTGGGGTGTTTTGCGCTTTACATAGAGTGTTTTTCTTACCCGTGCAACTGTTCGACCGCTTTCATCGATGATTTCAGTCGAATAGATTGGCAAGAGTTTGGTGCTCGTCAGCAGTTCTTTTTTCAATTCTTCAATCTCTGACAATGGAATCACAAAGTCTGCAGTGACGGTTCCTCTTCCAGGATAAACAAAGTCAATCTCTGCAGCCTTATCCCAAACAATGTAATTCGAACCCAAGTGCTCAAGTAAAATAAACATGTACCAAGGATCGCACATACTGTACAAATTACCCCCGAAGTGGGTACCCACATAGTTTGTATTTCGTCGACTAAGACGCATCGAAACCGTAATCCGTGTCAAGTCCTCAGAAAAATCACGAACCCGAATTCCAGAAGCCCAATATGGGGGCCAGAAGCGCATAAACCGAAGGACCTGCTTTACGGATAGCATGAAGTTTTATAAAGTTCGGCAAGTGATACACTGGCCGATAAATTGTAACTCCGAAGCTTTTAATATTTCTTTCCAAGTCTCATCCATGGTTGAGACGAAAGTGGTTTCGGGTAGGCAGCTGACAATCCCGCATTCTTTGCACACAAAATGGGGATGAACATGCTGAGGATCATCATTTTCTGTTACGAGTTCGTACCGTGCAATCCCTTCAGCTTTGCTTGCCACACGAAGAAGTCCCACTTCAGTAAATGTAATCAGTGTGCGGTAAATGGTCGCCTGATCGCCGTGTAAATCTGATAATTCACTAACCAAATCACCGTGTGAGATGGGTCGATCTCTTTCAGAGAAAAACTGAAGTACAACAATTCTAGGAGTTGTGGCTCGTAGCCCCTTATCTCGTATCTTTTCCCGTGTTTTTGTAATGTTCCATGACATGGATAATAAATAACCGATTAGGTACAGACAATTCCAATTCTATATTCGTAATTGCATTTACCCAGCTTGATTTGGTGCGATACCCTGCCAAAAGAGTGCGGCAAGTTCTTGTGCAAGTTCTCTTCGAGATTGAGGCAGTTCTCCGTGCAGCCAGCCCCAGATGATCCGTTCGGTAGCGCCGACGACAGCCATTGCTGTCAGATTTGGAGGGACTGTGCGGATTAAGCCGTGTTGGATGGAGGAAGCAATCAGTTGTGCGGCCAAATCCTCAATCTGTTGTTTCCAATGTCGAATGGCATGACCTTGGCTGCCAGCAGCCCACACTTCTCTAAAGTGTAGCGGGAGTGCCGACTGCTTTGTTTCTATAAATTGGGCAAGCTCAACAGCTGTCCGGATATAGCGGATTTGATGGGCCATGGGGTTGGTGTGATTTGCTGCCATGTCTTCAAGTGCATTGGTTAAGATGACCACAATGGGATGGTATAGGTCTGTAAGCAAAGCTTGAAAAACAGATGCCTTATCTTCAAAATAGAGGTAAAAAGTGCCTCGAGCAATGCCAACGGCTTTGACAATGTCATCAATTGTGCATTGTGCATAGCCCCGTTTCACAAACAACGGACCTGACATTTCAAGAATTCGTGATTGCGTGATGCGTTTCTTTTCTTCTCTGCGACCCATAAATGACATCCTATCAAAAAAAACTGACAGCATTGTCAGTTTTTTTGCAAAATGTGATTTGTGTGTGCTATCAAATAATGACACTAATGTCATTATTTGATATTTTTTTGAACTGTGTTGTCATTATTGGAGGAAATATGTGGTCTGTTTGTATTGGTATCTGCCTTGGGATGCTTTATGCCCAAGTAATGGAGTGGGTGATTCATCGATATGTTCTTCATGGAATTGGACGGAAAAGAGGGCATCCGCTTTCATTTCATTTTCATCAGCACCATCGCTCTGCTCGCCTCAATCACTTTCGAGATGATGTATACC
Source organism: Myxococcota bacterium (assembly GCA_036146655.1). Classification (GTDB taxonomy): domain Bacteria; phylum Myxococcota_A; class UBA796; order UBA796; family UBA796; genus JAYYJC01. The sequence continues at coordinate 5,553 of JAYYJC010000157.1, forward strand.
ATCAGCACCCTTTTCAATGGAATTCCAGTGGTAAAGAATTGCTTGCTTTACTGGGATTGGGACTTCTTCACTTGCCCCTTGTGTTCATTCTTCCCGGTTTTACAGTTGGCGGTTTGTTTGGATTGATTCGGTATTACATGCTGCATCGAAAGTCCCATCTAGATCCCGATTGGTGTAAAACCCATCTGCCATGGCATTATGATCACCATATGGCCCCCAATCAGCATGCCAACTGGGGGGTTACAACCGATTGGGTGGATCGATTGATGGGTACCCGTGTATTTTATTTGGGTTCGGAACGAGCCAATCGAGATGAACAGCGGCGCTGTGTTCGACATTCTGGATCGTTATCAGATGTCGGCGCTTCATTATAATTTAATCGCACTTTTGAAAACTAAAAATGCCATCTTCGAGAAGAAGATGGCTTTCAAAGAAATCGGGGTGACAGGATTTGAACCTGCGGCCCCTTGACCCCCAGTCAAGTGCGCTACCAGACTGCGCCACACCCCGAAATGTGCTGTGTAACTAACGGTTGAGAATACTCCTGTCAAGATTGCTCTTGTTCAGGGATTCAGAATCTCTTTTTTAAAATCGTTCAATTGTTGCCGCAGACCTTCGATTTGGGCCAGTATATTTTTGACCTGTTCATGCGACACTGAAGTTGAAAGAGATTCAGCCGTTCCCTCTTGCAAGATCCGTCTTGCACCTGTGATGGTGTATCCTTCAGTGTGAACCAATTGCTTGATGCGGAGCAGCTGAACCAACTCTTGCTTGCGGTACAGCCGTTGTCCAGATGAAGAACGGTGTGGTGACAATTCAAACTCAGATTCCCAGTACCGAAGGACATGGGTGTCAACGCCAACAAGTTCTGCGATTTCACCAATGCGAAAGTACAGCTTATCGGGCACATTTAGCCCTTTTAATAATGACTCACTCACTTTGAATTGTCCTCAATGGATGAAACTGCATTGCGCAGCATGTTTGATGGTTTGAAGGTGATAACTCTTCGCCTTGAAATGATCAACGCTTCGTCGGTCTGTGGATTGCGGCCTACTCTAGCGGTTTTGTCAACCATACTGAAGTTTCCAAATCCCGATAATTTTACCGTCTCCCCGTTGATGACGGACTCAGCAATGATATCAAACATGGAGTTTACGATGTCTTGGAGCTCTTTTTTAGTGTAGCCTAGACCTTGCTGATGAACTATCTCGACCATTTTGGCTCGAGTAAGTGTGTCACTATTCAACGGTTTCCTCCTCTTCAGGGAGGCTGGTGTCGTATGTCTCAATAACTTGACCGTCGACTTCCCATAACCGTATGGTGAACTTGTCAGTACGAGTTTCGCCTGCGTCTCCGAAGGATACCAGTTTTATTTGGTGTAAGCCTTCATCTGCAGAATCTGTTGTGAGTTCATACTCATCTTCGCCACGGCTTCCAGAATCAGTACGAACAGTGACCCGAGGGACTTGATCTTCCCAATCATCTAGTACTTCAACGGTAAGCACATGCGTGGTGCCGATTGGTCCACCAGAAGGATCCACACTTGCTGAGCCCACGATGACTTGACCCGTTGAGCTGTGTAAATCAATAGTGGTGGACGGCAAGACCTCGTCTGCGCCCACCTCTATGGTGATGATGTCATCTTTTGCATTGAATTGGGTATAAATAACCTCTTCATCGTCTTTGCAGCCCAGTATGGTAAGCAAGGAGACCAGAAGCATTTCTGTTGCCCTATTCCTGTGCAGATAGCGCTGATTTAGCGATGTCTACAATTGCGGTGAAGGTCGCTGGCTCGTGAATGGCGAGCTCAGAGAGCATCTTGCGATTGATTTCAACATTCGCCAACTTCAGTCCGTGAATAAACTGAGAGTAGCTGATGCTATTGGCTTTCGCTGCTGCAGATATACGTGATACCCAGAGTGCTCTGAATTGACGCTTCTTTTGTTTGCGGCCAACGAATGCGTTGGCCCGTGCTTTCATTACAGCTTCGTTGGCTTGACGCCGTGTATTGTTTCTGGCCAGGAAAAAGCCCTTTGACCGAGTAAATAGTTTTTTGCTGCGAGTTTTGCGGTTTTGTGCACCTTTAATTCGTGCCATTTGAGACTCCTTATTTTTTGTTTAGCCGTTTCCCAGCCGAAAATGGATGTGGCGGTGACGGCGAGTCAGGGGGTGAGTGTAAAGATTATCGAAGGCCTAGAAGGCGCTTGGCAATGCGTTCGTCAGCATCACACAGGATGCTAGAAGAGCGGGCTTGGCGCTTGTACTTCGAGCTTTTCTTAGTCAGAATGTGACGCATATTGGCTCGCTTAAACTTGACCTTGCCTTTGCCGGTCAACTTGAAGCGCTTTTTTGCACCACTGTGGGTTTTCATTTTAGGCATGTTCTATCCTTTGATGAGGTAGATGAAAAAATCGTGTTTGTATTTAATCTGAATCGGACTTGTTGTCATCTTCCGCTGGCTTTTTTCCTTTACCAGAACTTGCAGGTTGATTCTTAAGTGGAGCAAGAAGCATGGCCATGGTGCGGCCGTCCATTCTCGGTGTGACTTCTATTTCAGCGAGATCTTTTACGGCTTCATAGAGTTCCATGCAGCGCTGTTCCCCGATTTCCCTGTGACTCATCTCTCGGCCTCTAAATCGAATGGATACCTTGACTTTGTCTTGGTTCCCCAAAAACCGGCGGCTGTGACGGACCTTGACTTGAAAGTCGTGTTCAGAAATCTTAGGGGTTAGTTTGATCTCTTTAACGGTTACGGTCACCTGATTTCGTCGTTGCTTGCGCTCTCGCTTTTGGCGCTCGTAGACCAATTTCCCATGATCGCCAAGTCGGCACACTGGCGGGCGCGCATTGGGTGCAACCTCAATCAGATCCAGTTCACGTTCAAGTGCAAGTTCTATGGCGTCTCTTTTGGAAAATTCACCAAGCTTGGTGCCTTCCTCATCAATGACGAGCACCCGTGGGGCTTTAATGTTCTGATTGATGCGTGGCCCTGTGTCTTCTGGGCGTGGTCTGCGTTGTCTGGACAAAGATACTCCGAAATAGGGATGTAGGAAAGACCCTCTGAAAAGAACAAAAGCGCACGAGTGCGCCAATGATAATGAGGTGGTAGGCATGAGCAGATTTGAACTGCTGACCCTCGCCGTGTCAGGGCGATGCTCTCCCACTGAGCTACATGCCTAAAGCCATGTACAACTAATCCGTTAAATGGTTTGCGTCAAGCTTGTAAGCGCATTTTAATCTGCTTCATCAGCAATTCACCGAAGGCTTTTACATCGGTTTTATCGCCCTTCTCATTTTCAATGCTTGTCAACGGTTGATTCGGAATCCCACATGGATCAATGTGTTGAAATCCCGACAGTTGATGTGAGACAATGACTGAAACCCCATGCATCGAAATACCTTCCATTACATGGAATCCAATGGATGCGATTTTCCCTTGGGATGCATACACACCGGGGCATTTGGAACGAGTGTATGCGCTCACACCAACATGACCAAGTGCTTCTATGGTTGACTCTTCAATCAATTCTGCCCATCTTCGGACACCCAGTTTATAGTCAAAAATAGGAATGATGGGGTAGATCGTCGCTTGACCAGGACCATGATATGTTGCCAAACCGCCTCTCTGAATGGAGTGCACAGGAATTTTGCACATTGGTCCAGGTATCCAATCTTTGTTTCTGCGTCCGAGGGTGATACATGGCGAGTGTTCTGCGCCCAAAATTATTCCTGAGTTTCCATCTTTGACCCGATTCACACATGCAAACTGTTCTGCCAAGCATGTGGCGTAATCACCCTCATACAACCATTTGAGTTCAATCATTATCTTTTATAGAAGTCACTTAAGCGATATTGTTCAATCCATCGAGCACTGATCACACTTAGGATTGCGGTAATGGGAATCGCCAACACCATTCCCCAGATCCCCATAAGGCTGCCGCCAACAATTAAAGCCAGCATCACCACCATGGGTGACAAGCCCACTTTGTCCCCAACGATGTAGGGAACCAAGAGAAAGTTTTCGATGTTGTTGACCACCAAGTAAACGGCTGCAACACCAACGAGATGCCAAGAAACACCGAAGTTTATAAGACAAATCAAAAGGCTTAGGAATAATCCAATGGCTGTACCAATATAGGGTATGACAAAAAGGATGCCAGACAGTACCCCGATGGGTAACGCCAGTTTGATGCCTACGATTAGCAAGCCCACTGTGTATAGAATGGACAGGTAAAGGCATACGGTGAGTTGCCCTTTTATGAATGCTGAAAGACGCAGGTCAACTTCACTGGCGGTGTCTTTTACAGTTTCGTGATAGCGGTGTGGGATAAGGCGGTACAATCCTTTGATAAGCTCATCCCGATCTCTACAAATGTAAAAGACAAAGATTGGAAGCAAAACCACATTGAGGATTGTGCTGACTAGGCCAAGCCCTTGAGTCAACAGAACTTGCCCAAGTGATTTGACATATGCTTGAACCTGAGGGGCATGAGTTTGGACGAAATCAATCGCAACCAATTTAATATTGGCAAAGTCAACTGGTACTTTTCGGCCTATCAGGTTTTCGACTTGCTGTATGACAGGGCTCAATGTGCCTTCTAGTCCTTGAAGCCGTCCAATCAGCGCCTGTGAAAGGGGTTCAAATTGAATAATAATTGGTGGAATTATAATGAGCGAAAGCGCACTGGTCGCTGCAATGACCATTAAAAAAGCTGCACCTACCGCTCTTTCTCTGGATAATTTTCTCTTCTCGAACCAATGAATAGATGGTTCCAACACATAAGAGATACCGACGCTGGCTGCTAAAATGGCCAGCACTGGTTTGAGTACCCAGAACAAAGCGCCAACAAAGATTAATATTCCGATCAACCAAAGCCCCTTTTGCGTCACCCATTTCATGAGCGGGGGCTGTTTCTCTTGGGCCTTGTATTTTGGTGGCGGTATACTGGGCTGAAAATGATGATTTGAATTGTACACAGTCGTTCACTCGTCTATGATGATGGCCAAGAGACCAGATGCCGCTATGGCTGAAAGGTCTTCTTCTGAAGGTAGGCGTGACAGGTCATCAGGATGGATGAAAAATCCTTTTTTATCACTCGATATGGCACGGACGACTGCAGCTTTCTTACCCACATGTCTTATGACCAATGGGTGCGCAGGATCGGGTGCATATTTGACAGGTAGTCTTTTGGTGGACGCATTTTTTGAGAGTGCTGCAATGTGTACCAAAGGTGAACCATCGGGCGCATAAATGACGGGCAGAAGAATGGGATCAAAACTTATCATTCGCGCATCGATAATAAGACCAGTATGCTCGCTTGGCTTTTGTTGCTCAATGTCGGAACTTGC
>JAYYJC010000158.1:0-5576 GCA_036146655.1 Myxococcota bacterium
CGTTTAATTGAAGCAAAAAAAGCAGAAGCGATTGTTTTAGAAGAAAGTGAACGATGCTGGGATGTTCTACATGCAGATGAACTCAATGAACGCATTGGCAATGTCTTTAAAAATGCAAGTAATATTCAAACTGCAGAGTTAGAACGACTCTTTTCGTCACACACTCATTTTGATTCAGAACAAAGAGATGCCATTGAGCGTTATACTCAGGCACTGGTTAAAAAATTGCTTCATCATCCCATTCAAACGGCACGCAAGCATGCACATACAGGTGATGTTGCTCAATTTGAGCACATTATCAATGCACTTACAGCTCCTCAAAAGATCGAAAAGAAATGAAATCACTTATTTTGGGAACTCGTGGTTCTCTGCTTGCAAAGGCACAATCTCAACAAGTCGCCAATGCTCTCAGCGCCAAAACTGGTATACCTGTTGTCCTAAAAATCATCAAGACAAGGGGAGACGCCATACAGGACAAACCCCTGGCAGAAATAGGTGGAAAAGGCTTGTTTACATTGGAGCTTGAAGAAGCTCTCCATGATGGGACCATCGATTTTGCCGTTCATTCACTCAAGGATCTACCGACCGATGACCCAGATGGATTAATGATTGGTGCCATTCCGAAAAGAGAAGATCCAAGAGATGCACTCATCGGGCAATTGCTTGGAAAAATTGGCACTGGCTCCTTGCGTCGAAGGGTTCAACTAACTGAATTGAATCCAAATATCGATCTGCTTCCTTGTCGAGGCAACGTTGATACCCGATTGTCTAAACTTGATAAGGGCATGTACAATGGTATCGTTCTTGCCATGGCTGGTTTGAACCGATTAAACATTGTTCGTTCAGACATAAAACCATTGTCTCTATCGGAAAGTGTTCCTGCATGTGGACAAGGGGCACTCGGTTTGCAATGCCGTGATGACCGTATGGAACTGCGTCAACAATTGCTACTCATTCACGACACATTGACAGCGATGTCCGTTAAGGAAGAGAGATTATTTTTACACGGGCTCGGTGGGGGATGTCACATTGCGGCAGCATGCCATGTCTGGTTTGATGAAAGAATAAACGATTTCCGTGGGCTGGCAATGTGCTTTGATGAGCAACACAATAAAGTCAATAAGGCCGAGTTAAGCGGGGAAAAATTAGGATTGCGCCTACTAAGCGCTGTCCGGCCTTCTTAACTCTCATCATTGGGAACAGGCGATTGGGGCATACACTCTGGCATTGTGCTTTCATCGTATAAACTTATACAATCCGTCTGATATAGTTCTTCGATACATGTTTCAAATGTTGACTTGTCTGAGGCATATTCACCTCCGTATGCCGTTGCATGTTCTATACAATCTGAGCGATTGCTGAAGCCAAATGTGGATGTGGTTTCGCACTCTAAGTGCAGATCACATACGGCTTCGGCATAGCTTTCCAACCTTTTCTCGGATTGCTGGCATGCCAATGACATTATTACCCAAAGCATTGATGTGCTCCTAAAATTGCATTATTTAAGTGTATAACCCTTATCCAAACGGCCCGTGGCGATTGATGTCTGAATTGTTGTTGCTTCCATTCGAGAAGGTTGCTGATGCACCAAAGCGGCTTTCTCGTGTTGGAATACCTTATCTTCATCTTTGCCCTTTCCATTACCATGCCATCGAGGTCAAAAAGTGGCCACCAAAAGGGAGTACTGTTGTTGTGACTTCAGCCCGAAGTTTTGAGTTTCATTCTCATCCATCATATTGGCAGGACAGACGATTGTTTGTGGTTGGAAAAGGAACAGAAGCAGCAGCGACTTCACTTGGAATAATGACAGAGTATGTTGGGCATGTTGGAGGGGCATTGACTGTCAGTGTCGCCAGTAAAATGACTGATGATGTTATCTATCATTTGGGTGGAATGGACATATCGGCGCCGTTACAAAAGGCTTTGAATGCGGTTTCTCACATCAGAATACCGTTGTACAACAGAGTCCGAAACGACTTATTTTTTACCAACCAAAGTTCTATTAAACTAAGTGCCATTGCCAGCCCCGCTGCTGCTGAAGCAATTGGCAATCACAATATATTTTCTAGATCACCGTGTGTTTGCATTGGAGAAACAACAATGGATGCTGCACAGAATGTTGGTCTAGAGGTGATCGGTCAGGCAAAGTTGCCACGATTTTCCAGTCTGGTTGAAGAAGCCATTATCGCATACAATCGTGACTGACATCTGTACGGGTGTGCAATTGACTCAAGTCCTTACAAAGATTTTTTTGGTGAGACTCAAGTGTTCCACCACCAATCTCAATCAATTTGGCGTCTCTCAGGAGGCGCTCTATTGGATATTCACGACAGTAGCCAGCACCACCGTAAATCTGCATACAGTAATCTGCTACAATTTTACCGACTGGTGCAGCAAACAGTTTGGCCGCATCTGAACCAATCCGATTTTTAACATCTGGTGCTACTTCAAGTGCCACATTGTAAATGAGACACCGTGCGGCCTCGGTCATTGCATATCCGTCACCAATCATCTTCTGTATTTGACCAAACCGATTTATGGGTTGGCCAAATGCTTGGCGTTGTGCACCGTAAGTCACCATGAGATCTAAGCAGCGGTCAGCGATGCCAAGACTCATTGCGGCTAAGGTGAGCCGTTCGATTTCAAGATTTCTCATCATGTGAACCAAACCACCGCCTTCTTCTCCAAGCAAGTTGCTAGCAGGTATGACACAATCATCGAATATAAGCTCACTCATGGATGAGCCTCTCATTCCCATCTTTGGAATGTGATTTGAAACTGAGAAGCCTGGACAGTCACGAGTCACAATAAAGGCTGTGATGCGACCTTCAACCTTGGCATAAACGATAAAGATGTGTCCTTCTGGGCCATTGGTGATGTATGTCTTGGTGCCATTAAGGATGTATGTGTCACCATTCTTGACAGCTGTTGTCGTCATCCCCAATACATCCGTACCGTGCCCTGGTTCAGTCATGCCCATGCCGGCTACCCACTCACCGGTGAGGGTGGGTTCTAGAAACCTCTTCTTTTGTTCATCGTTTGCGCAAAAGAAGAAGTTGTTGACAAACAGCATGCTGTGGGCGAGGTAAGCCAAGCAAAAGCCAGGGTCTACTTTTGACAACTCATGATGAATGATGACAGCAGCAGTCGTATCCATACCCATGCCACCCCATTCTTCTGGTATTGTCACACCCAGCCAACCATTTTCGCCAACTTCTCTAAAGAGTTCAAGGTTAAGATGCTCTGATTGGTCGTGTTCTTCGGCTTGTTTATCCATGTGAGGTCGATTACAAAAGGCTCGAACTTCTTCTCTGAGCCATTTGTGCGCTTCTGTTGGCGTGAAAAGATTATTGATAAAGTCTGTTGAGCTGTGATTCATGATATACCTCACTTCAAGTGGCTTCTATTATCCTATCTTTCCTCTTTGGAAAGCGAAACACTGGGTTAACAAGTAACGCATTCTTCACAGATTCAAATCAATAAGACAATGATTAGCAATACAATTTTACTCGTAGACGGATCCAACCAGGCGTACAGAGCATTTTTTGCGATGAACACCAACCTGCGCTCTCCAAATGGACAACCGACCAACGCCATATTTGGCCTTGTCAGAATACTCCTTAAAATCGTAAACGAAATTCAACCCATTGGTGCCATGGTGGTATTCGATAAAGGAAAGAACTTCAGGCAAGATCTCTTTTCCGAATACAAAGGACATCGTCCAGATATGCCAGATGACCTGAGGCTTCAGTGGCCTTTGTTTATGCCATTGTGTGACTGTCTCGGTATTCCTGCTTATTGTGAGGATGACGGGTTTGAAGCAGACGATGTCATTGGCACTCTCGCCGTTAAATTTGCAGCTCAAGGCTATGATGTTTCCATTGTGAGCAATGACAAGGACTTTGCCCAACTGGTTAATGATAAAATCAGTCTGTATAACCCCATCAAAGACATTCTAATGAAGCCCGAAGATGTCATTGAAAAGTATGGAGTAGGGCCAGAAAGAGTCATCGACATGTTGGCCCTCAGTGGGGATACATCAGACAACATCCCAGGAGTACCGGGTGTGGGAGAAAAGACCGCAGTAAAGCTACTTAAAAACTACGACACTTGGCAGGGCGTGATTGACAACATCCCAACTATAAAAGGTAAAATGCAACAAAAGTTACAGGATGCCGCTGAACAGCTTCCACTGTATGCGAACCTCGTAACGATCCGCACAGATATGGATTTGAATATTGGCATTGAAGAAGTGACTCTCACAGGAATAAAAGGGGAGCAATGCCTCAATATGTTTCTGGAACTTGGATTTCGTAGATTGGTCAAAGATCTTAATCTGGAGCAATACTTACAGGGGCTTGATCAATCTGCCTATGAACTCGTCGACAATGAAGCGCAACTTACAAAAGTTCTCGATGAACTACGAAACTCAAAGTATGTCTCAGTTGATCTTGAAACCACTTCACTGGATACCAACGCCGCAGATATCGTAGGAATTTCTCTTTGCGGTGACAAGAAGAAAGCTTACTACATCCCAATTGGACATGAAGGTGGGGGAAACTGTCCAGAAGCCATGACACAGCTCGGCCCATTTCTTGCTGATGAAAGCATTTTAAAAGTCGGACAAAACTTAAAATATGATTTGAAAGTGCTTTGGCGCAATGGGTATTCTCTCAATGGCATCAAAGGTGATTCGATGTTGAAAGATTATCTGCGTTCACCCGATCAAAAACACAATTTAGACCGATTGGCATTGCGTTATCTGCAACACAACTGTGTGAGTTACAATGCTGCCACCAAGCATGTCGATGGACACTTTGAGAGACTATCGCCAAACGAGGCTTTGAAATATGCTGCTGAAGACGCCCATGTGGCCTTTTTGCTCCAAGACGCCATTGAACTTGAGCCGTCTGTGACCAAGTTGTACGATGAAGTTGAGATTCCGCTCTTATCGATTATCGCTGAAATGGAACGCACGGGAATCATGGTCGATCATGATAAACTTGTGACCCATTCAAAATCTCTTGGTGAACGAATTGAAGAACTTGAAAGTGAGATCTATGATATTGTAGGTCGCAAGTTCAATATCAATTCAACGAAACAGCTCGCAACCATCCTCTTCGAAGAACGAGAGCATACCCCCATCAAAAAGACCAAGTCAGGCTACTCTACTGGTGTGAAGGTACTTCAAGAACTTTCCAAAACAACCACTGATCCGCTGCCAAAACTCATTCTCGATTATCGAGAAGTTGCAAAACTTAAAAGCACCTATCTTGACCCGTTGTCAAAGCACATTGGTGAAGGCAATCGCATTCGAACTTCATTTCATCAGGCGCTTACCGAGACAGGCCGTTTGTCTTCGTCAGACCCCAATCTGCAAAACATACCCATCAAAACGGAAACGGGTCGAAAAGTGAGGGCATGTTTTGTTGCTAAAGAGGGCCATCAGCTTATCTCAGCGGATTATTCGCAGATTGAACTTCGGATACTTGCTCATTTTTGTAAGACAGGTGGTTTGGTAGATGCATTTCAATTGGGGCAGGATGTCCATCGGTTAACAGGAGAACAGATTGCTG
>JAYYJC010000159.1:0-2066 GCA_036146655.1 Myxococcota bacterium
CATCCTCGGTGCTGTACCATTGACCAACCGGCTTGTGGGGCATCGTAAGCCGCAAATATGGGACGGGGTTCTTTGCTATTTTTGAACGCATCCGCCAAAATATCAGTCCCCTGCCACCGTTCTGGTCTTTGAGCACCCACATACTGTGCAACCGTTGGTGCCACATCTTGAAGCTGAACAGGCCGTGGACTTTGTGTACCTGATCCTTCTGAGTTTGGCATTTTGATGATTAGAGGTACTTGGAGCCGCTCACGATGCGGAGAAGGGCCAAGTGCGTGCCCACTTTTCAAAGCGGTGGCATGAGAGGCCGTCACGACAATCATGGTGTTGTGGTACATGTCCTGCTGCCGTAGCCAAGCCAACAATGCACCAAGCGCATCATCTACTCGCCGCAGTTCAGCGACATATGCACGGTAGACATCGGGCAAATTGTGTTGACGCACCCAAATGGGTGGACGGTAAACGCCACGTGCGCCTTGAATATACAATGGTTCTTGAGTATCTCTGAGTTGAGCCATCACAAACCAGCGCTGGTCTTGATGACGGATAATCTGTTGTTGCACTTGAAGCATGACATCATGCGCAGGACGATATTGCTTTTCTGGACGAGGAGCGCCTCTCATCGCCCACCAAGCCAACAGACGCTCAATTAGTCTTAACCGTCTGGTCCCCTCTGTAAACGCCACTGGTGACTCTGGAGGAAGATAGTGAAACTGGGAAAATCCTTGATGAAAATTAGAAAACCGTCCCAGTGAAATGTGATTAACCACAGCGCTGGTGTGGTAACCATGCTGAAGAAGAACTTCGGATAAGAGCTCATGACGAGCTTCTAGAGGTGCTGCATGCGCCTGAGCTTCTGAACTAAGCAGTGCGGCTACACTTGGGGCTGACACCGGTGCGTGAGAAAATGCATGGTCATAATAGACACTGTCTTGGATAAATCGATCGAGCGCAGGGCTAATGCCGACTTGCAAATGGTCACTTCGAAGACCATCGATCATCAGGACCAGAATATTGGGACGAGGTTGTTCGGTAAGCTCTGGCTCCAATGGGGGCAATGGACGGCTTGGCGTGAGTGAAAAGACCCCAGTAACCAACAGCAAGAAAAACATCATGGCTGTTGATCCTCTGGGATGAGGCAAGATCTTTAATGGTGTACGCCGAAGAAGGATATCCCCAAGCCAAATCCCAATGGGCGCCATTAATCCCCAAAGCCACATCCATTCCCATTGCCAGCCTCCATAACTAGAGGCCCCTTGCAACAAAAGCATCGTCAGTACAAACAGACCACTCCAAGTGCTTGACGGTCGCTGCGCTTTAAACCAAGGCCAAAAGACCCAGAAGGGAAACAAGATGAGACCAAGTCCAAGACCCGCAACGGCATACACCAAAGTTCCCCAAAACAATGCATCATATTCTCCTGCGCCAGCACTGGTCAGGATGGTTAATGACTCTATCACTCCGACGGTTGCACCCGCCAGAAGGCCAGTCGATACAGCACGCCACAGCCAACGCATCAGTGCAATTCCCAGGCTCGAGCAAAATGTATCATCATGCTCCCCTCTTGCCGTTGATGCTGTGGAATAAAGTCAGCATTGTTGATTTGAGCCACATTGATCTCCACTGATAACCTATTTTGACCAATGCTGCGCCAATATTCTCCGCCCAATCTCTGCTGTACTTCATTGTCTATAAGGGCGTAGTTTTGACCATTTACACTCTGGATCGCCCCCACACGAAGCACATGATGGTAACGCAACGCAGCACCAGTATCCGCATGAAGCCAAGCCAATCCGGACGCCAGTGAATAGGAATCACCCCCAGACGGATACCCCAACCACTGATCTTCAACCGAAAATCCATCGTGGTAGATCCGATGTCCTTGATACCATCTAAAACGGTCGTCAATAATGTCTGCTGCTTCAAAACTGAGCCTCCAATGGCTGGCATGCACACTTACACCACCAAGCCTTGCCACACCTGCAAGAGACACATAAGGAAGTACACCCATCCGCTTTTGAATGGCATCTTCAGCCCCATATTGGAACCACAATTCAACACCAGTG
>JAYYJC010000160.1:0-4160 GCA_036146655.1 Myxococcota bacterium
AAGTATCCCAGGGAAACGAACACCAGCCCTCGGGTCAACCCCATCATATCTGGCTCTACCGCTGCCAACATCCACTTCAAATCCAAATTTAGGCAAATAAACACGGCCGTCTTTTTCGACAAGTTGCGGAGGAGGTGGTGGGTAGGGACCTGCAATGTGGAATGCAGTCACAACACAATTGTCCAATGCTTGTACACCAGACCCTTGAAATACATCAATGGCATACAGCTTGCCCTGTGAATCAATCACTACATCAACAACGGTTCGATAACTGGGCTTTGTGAGAGGTTCGCGCACATTTTGTAGCTGTTGATTCCAATAGAAATTGACCAACCTTCGAATTTGGTTCATGTAACTCGCATACTGGTATTCATGTGTATTCAATTTAACAGCTGACCCCAATTCTTCATTGAGAAGGTCATTATTCGGTGCACCAGCTCGTTGCGATGTTGTTGAAGACGATGGGACTGGTTTTTGTAGTCCGTCTTTGTTTGTTTTTGTATATGGTGAAGGAAGCGCTGCTAAAACGCCGTGTTCTTCTGGCCGGAACTTATCATTACCAGCCGTCGCACCTGTAGAAGGTTCAGTTGCATTAAGATCCATTACGTCTTCGAATTGAAGGTTGTCGTCTTCACTGTATTGCTCAGCCAAAACCTCTGGATTAATACGAAACTCATCAGTCCTGGTTTCCTTTTCAACCGTCCTGCTTTTTTCAGCCAGATAGTCTGCGTCAAGTGGTTTTTCCTCAACAGTTGGATCAGGTAAATCGACAATTTGCCCTTGTTCTTCATTGCGGATGGGTTCTTCAAGAGGAGGAACTTCCTTTGGTTGAACGGGATTAACGACAACTCGCATGGGCCTTTTGGTTTGTACAGGATTGGACAGGTGAGGCCACAGAAATATGAGTATGCCACCAAATATCAAATGAATGATAAGGCTGAACAAAACAAATATTGGCAATTTATGGTCTTTCATACACCAGTAAAGGTCAAAAAAAGAAGAACACTATAAATTTAACACCTGTTTGAAGCGCAATCTTCAGAAAGAGTCGAGAAGTATGATTTATTCTGTAATCAATTGTTAAGATTTGATGCAGTCCGTTAAATGGACTGAGTATTTACCGCTCTAAGAGTCCGAATTTGCCATCTATTTTCAACAAGCTTAAGCAGAAGATCAAGCATCTATTGCCCTCAAACACACCTGTGAGTGTTCAGTTCAATGATCAACCACCAATCACAATCATGAACGGATTGACACTTCTTCAGATTGCGAAATCTAATGGTTTCGACATTTCTCACTATTGTGGCGGTGTATGCTCATGTGGTACTTGCCGTATACACATTGAGCAGGGTGGTGCCAGTCTGAGTGCGATGAGTGCACGAGAGAGCCTTGTACTTGGACATTCGTTAAGTCAACAATCCTATCGATTGGCATGCCAAGCCAAAGCAATCGGACCAGAAACCATTAAAGTCAACATACCTTCGGCATTTTAATCCATGACCTCTATACTTATTCAAGCTCGTAATCCATCTGATATTGCTCGCACTGAAGAAATTGAGTGTTTTGCACGGCAAATTGGTTGTCAGATCAATGACATTATTTCAATCAATATCGCAACTCAATCCATCGACATGAGCTTGCTTGAAACTGCGGATGCTGTTTTAATTGGGGGTGCTGGAGAATTTTCAGTCCTAGATAATGATCCAAGAATTCATCGGTTTATTGATGCCATCGGACAACTGTGTACAATGGATCGCCCTGTTTTTGGCTCTTGTTTTGGTTTCCAGGCCATGGTTCTTGCATTAGGGGGTGAAGTCATTAAGGATGTCCCAAATGCAGAAGTGGGTACTTATGAACTTTACAAATCAAAAGACGCAGAGAATGATGTTATTTTTGAAGATTTTCCAAGTCAGTTTTTAGCTCAACTTGGTCACCAAGATCGAGCCTCTGTCTTGCCGAATTCTGTCATTAACTTGGCATATTCCAATAGAGCACCTTACCAAGCCATAAAAATCCCAAATAAAGCCATCTATGCTACACAATTTCATCCTGAACTTAGAGCTGAAGACAATGCTCTTAGATTTTCGAGATACATGCCGATATACGGGAAATTGTTCGGAGAAGCTGAAGCACAAGCTCGAATGGATTCCCACCGATCATCTCCTCAAGCAAATCAAATTTTGGGTCGATTCTATCGCGAATTCGTTCAATGAAAGGAGCCATTTCTGCAGGATCGCCATCTGCTGCTCATGCAGGAGCAGAAATATTGAGAAGTGGTGGTAATGCCGTTGACGCATTGATTGCGGCACAATTGAGTGCTTGCATTGCAGAACCCATGTTGACTGGTTTGGCGGGTGCAGGTCTGGCCATCGTTCAAGAAGAAGAAAAAGTTGACATACTAGATTGCTTCACAGTTTGTCCGTCAAATCGAGGTGCAGTCAAGCCGAAAAAAGTACCAATTACCTTTGGTGAAGTTGTTCAAGATTTTTATATCGGTTGGGGAAGTGTTGCTGTCCCCGGATTGCCTCGCGGTATTGCCGAGCTACATGGTCGCTATGGTTCCTTGCCTTTGGCAGATTTAGCCATTCCAGCCCTGCAGCAGGCAAAATCAGGTGTCCAAATCACCAAGGGGATGGCATCTATACTGGACATACTTATGCCAATATTTGTTGATAATCCGATGCTTGTTGAACTGCTGTGTAAGAATGGTAAGTCCTTAAAAGAAGGGGACATATACTACAATCCATATTCAGTAGATGATTTGCAGTCATACATATCCAATCCATGGAACTTTTTGATCGAAGGCAGACATGCGAATCAGCTGAAGAAAATTGAGGATCAAACAACACTGATTACCGTGGACTGTTCGAATTACAAACCAATCTGGAGAGAGCCAATTGTGTGTAATTGGAATGGGGCAAAAATATTTATGCCACCGCCACCCAGTAGCGGTGGAATTATGCTTGAACATGCAATTCATTATGCAAATGAATATCATTTGCCGTTTCAAACATCAGAAGTCATTGAGATCTTACTTCAAATTGGCAAACTATCTCGGAAAGAGCTTGATACTGCGGTGTACCAAAGAAGTGCGGGAATGACAACACATATTTCTGTGGTGGACTCAGATGGTCGACTGGCTGGCTTAACAAGTTCATTGGGTGAAAGTGCTGGTGAGCTGCTTCCAGAAAGTGGTTTGCTGTTTAATAACTTTTTGGGTGAAACGGATGTTTATCCACCGCATCTCCGAAGTACAATTCAATCTGGTCAAAGACTAAT
Source organism: Myxococcota bacterium (assembly GCA_036146655.1). Lineage (GTDB taxonomy): Bacteria > Myxococcota_A > UBA796 > UBA796 > UBA796 > JAYYJC01. The sequence continues at coordinate 3,280 of JAYYJC010000160.1, forward strand.
GACAATGTGTACGCCAACCATTGTTCATTCAGGAATGAACAAAAGCGTTATGGGTGCTGGCGGGTCAAGCCGGATTAGGTCTGCGATTTTTCATGGAATTCATCAATCCATTTTAAACATCAATGCAAAAAAGATCGTTTCAGGACCACGCATACATTGTGAAGGCAAAGAGATCTACATTGAGACATTTAATTCAAAATCCAACAAAGATTATTGTAAACAAAATTTGGATAGTGTCATAGAGTTCGATGAGATGGGGGTTTTCTTCGGTGGCCTCAATCTGGCAAAAGTCAATAAGGAACTGTGTATCATCTCAGGAGCAAGTGATCCAAGACGCTCTGGAGCCACAATTATTTGTAATTGAATAGATTTTGAACAGTTTTTTCAATAAAAATTTTGAAAACCACTAAATTCGCTTAGATAAAGAGAAGATAGCCAAATCCATTGCAAGCTTTGACTATCTTCAAACCCACTAGAGAGGTAACTCTCAAAATTTTATTGGAGTAAAACGAATGGGTACAAATATGTTAGCTGCTGGCGATTTCGTTGGCTTTAGTTTTTTCATTGGCTCTATGGCCATGTTGGCATCAACTGTCTTCTTCTTTAGTGAGCGCAGTAGCGTTGAAGGTAAGTGGCGTCTTTCTTTAACAGTATCAGGTTTGATCACGGGTATTGCGGCAGTTCACTACCTTTACATGCGTGATTTCTGGATCTCAACTGGTACAAGTCCTACCGAATTCAGATACATTGACTGGATTTTAACGGTACCTCTGATGTGTGTAGAGTTCTATCTACTTACAAAGCCTTATGGTGCTAAAGGGATGACACTGTTTAAATTGATTGTAGCCTCGACATTCATGCTTGTAACTGGATATATCGGT
>JAYYJC010000161.1:0-11289 GCA_036146655.1 Myxococcota bacterium
CCCGAAACAAATAAGGATTACATTGGCCACATCATCATTCGTGATGAGGTCATACAGTCTTGTCAGCCTGGCCCTTTGCCTGAAAACCATCGTAATGATGCGCAAGTCCATGACTGCAGTGGGGCAATCATCCTGCCGGGCTTTATTGACATCTTATGCGAGTCAGGTGAACCAGATCGTCCTTGGCTAGAAGGTCTTGATGGACTGGTTCAATGCGCATTGTCAAGCGGTTTCACTCATATTGTACATGGCGCTGGTCTCAGAGCCGCAATCGACTCACCCAGCAAGGTTAGAGATATTTTGAGCAGAACGAAATCATCTTTTGCCCATGTCCACATTTTAGGTGCAGCCACTTTAGGTCATCACGGTTCAGAGCTAACTGAAATGGGGCTGATGCTTGCCTCCGGGGCAATTAGTATTTCAGATGGGTATGGTGCCATTCGTGATGCTTTGGTACTCAGAAGAGTCATGGAATATTTAGAGCCCTTTTCAATCCCATTTGTGTTGCAGCCGACAGAGTTGGCACTTGAAGAGGGGGGATTTATGCATGAAGGCCTTGTCAGTACCCAAATTGGTTTGCATGGAATTCCCGAAGCAGCAGAACTGATAGGCATTACCCGTGCCATCAGTCTGTGTCGCCAAACAGGTTGCCAGATACACTTGAGTCACATTTCGACTCAACGGAGTGTTGATTTACTTGCGAATGCAAAATCTGAAGGTTTACCCATTACTGGAGGAGTGGCCGCAATCCATTTGCTTCTGACGGATGAAGCTGTCAGGGAACGACACTATGACACTTCGACTAAAATTCGACCGCCTCTTAGACCAGAAAAAGACCGTTTGGCGCTTATTCAGGGGTTGAGAGAAGGCGTGATCGATTGTGTATTTTCTGCTCATCATCCCATGTCAAGGGCTGAGAAAGAACTCGAATATGCGGAGGCGGAATTCGGTATATCTGGAATAGAACATGCTGCATTAGGGTGCTTGAGTGTTCTGAATGACATCGCACTTCTCGCCAAAGTCATGAGTTCGAGACCTGCAGAGATTTTTGGGTTCAAGACTGCCATTAAAGAAGGACAAGAAGCAAATCTTGTTATTTTAGATCGATTGGACCGATTTCAAGAGCAACCGTGTTATGTCAGTAAAGGTACCAATGATCCCCTTCGCAATACGGCAATTCAAGGCCATATAAAGGGAACCTTTTCAAAAGGTCACTTCCACCAAAACCGACTCTAATCTGTACATTAAGCAGTCTTTGACGGATGAACTGTCCACACGGTTTGAACGGTTTGGTTATATTGCGAGTCTAAGGATCGAGATTGAAATTCCGAACGGGAGGACAAATGGAAAAAGAACCGATGACACCTTACGGAAAACAGCAACTTGAGGTTGAACTCAGACATCTTTTACAGGTTGAGCGTCACAACATCATCAAAGACATTGAAGAGGCTCGTGCTCATGGGGATATCTCTGAAAATTCCGAGTTCGAAGATGCCAAAGAGCGACAAGCCATCTGTGAAGCAAGAATACGGGACCTTGAATCCAAGTTGTCTCGTGCACAAGTTGTAGACATTTCTAAAAGGTCGGCAGACAACAAAGTTATCTTTGGGGCACAAGTTTGCTTCATTAGTTACGATGAAAAATCCGATGTTGAAGTTGAATATGATTACCAAATCGTCGGTATAGATGAAGCGGATACGAATATGGGAAAGATTTCATACAAATCACCGATTGGACAAGCACTGCTTGGAAAAAGGGTTGGTGAAGAAGTTGAAGTCCGTACTCCCAGTGGTATACGGTTGCTTTCTGTTGAAGATGTTCAGTACAGGGGTGCTGAATCATCCAGCGCAAGCAACGATCATTCTGAATAATCTGGAGTACCCATGACAGAACAGGCGATTGAACATGCAACAAGCACTTTGTCTGGCCTTGCTAGGGGGCTTGCCATTGCTTTGAATTCACCATCGGTTGAACGAAAAGAGCGAATTAAGCGCATTTGTCAGCACAAAATAACACGGCTTAAATCCATTGCTGAAGATGAAGTTGCTTATGCGGCCATCGAAAATGCACTACAGAATGATCAACTTGAAGATGCACTTCATATGATATTTTCCATCCATCCTTTCCACCGAGTTGGTGCTCGATATACCAATCACGAACAAAAATTAGTTATGGTTGTTCCCCAACCGGAAGTCGAACCCGAACCCGCACCTGTTTCTTCCGAAGAAGAATCCTCAAATCAATCTGAGGAGACGGTACAAGATAATGCCTCCATATCCACTAGAGAGACATCAAATGACCCTGGGCTTGATACTGAGAATGAAATTTTAAACCCTATAGAGCAAGTCCCGGTTGAGTCCGATGAGACCTCTAGCAAAGCAGTTGAAGCCAGTCCCTTAGACCCACACGAACTCGCATTGCAGCGTCTTGAAGATGAGATAAAAGCTCTCGTAAATAAGATTTCCAAATCTGAACCAAAACCCAAAGACTCAACAAATGCTGGTAGAGAAGGTCGCCGCAACCGTGTATTTTTTTGGGACACCCGTTGTGGCTTAATGCGCATTGAAGATCTTAGTCCTGAACTGGAAGAAGAAACTGTTGCAACACTTCAATCAAATGGCATTGCCAATGTCGCTGACCTGCTGTATACACCGCCGACTGAATTTTTGAAAATCAAGCCGTCAAGTTTAGAAGAAAGTGGCAAAATCAACTTGTTTCGTGGTCAGATCGCTCAAAAGTTTACCCGTTTGCGTTCACAACTTGTTCGATATGAAGTGGTCATTGAACACAAATCTGGTTCACTCATTTCCTGTTCTTGGTTATCTAGAAAACCTAGAGGGTGGGAACAATGGGAGAAAGGCTTATCCATCACACTGATTGGAGAGTTAGAAGCAGACGACAACTTTCAACTCTTTGAACCAGAGCCTGCTGGAATAGACGGTAGGGGCTCGGGTTGGTTACCAGTTTATGCCATTGATGGTGTTGAAGACCGTGTCATCAGAGATCTGATGTGCGCTGCTCTTGGTCTTATTTTGCTTGGGGTTCAGGATCCATTGCCTCGATCCATATTACAAGGCAGTAAAATGCTGTTCTTTGATGAGGCCTTGCGAGATGCTCATTTCCCAAGCAATGCATCTATGAGAGGTTTTGAGCGCTTGATCTTTGACGAAAGTTTTTATTATCTTTTACGGCGCAAGTTTGAGTTAGGGCTTACATCAAACGCAGGATTGAGGACAAGAATTACCCATTCCGGCATTGGTAAGGTCAGTCACGCTCAGGGCATTCAACTGAATGACAAACAAGAAGTTGCTTTTTCGATAATCCGCAGAGCTTTGATTTCCAACACAGCAATGCGACACATTTTACAGGGCGATATTGGTGCCGGTAAATGGACAATCAGTCTATTTAGTTTGATCGCCACTGCTGAGTCAGAATCACAGGCCATCTATGCCTGCACTGACATTATCACAGCCGAGCGTCGTTACTGGATGGCAGAACCCATTTTAAAAACCCTTGGCATCTCTTGTCAGCTGTGTGTTTCCACACCCAATAGAGCTCAGCAGGACGCCATTAAGAACGGTGTTGCAAGTGTGGTGTTTGGAACCAAAGAGATTCTTTCTCCAGAGATTTCTTGGAAAAATCTTCGATTAATAATCGTTGAAGAATCAAAGGAATATGGTTCATTGGTTCCCCTTGAGTACATGAAGCAACGCCCAGCACCTGATGTGCTCATGGTGACACCTACTCCGATTTCATCTCAAGTTCTTGATGCTGTTTATCCTGCTTTTTCCTTGATTCAGGTGCCAGTAAAGAGTCTGAAGCCCTCGTATGTTGAAATCTTGAAGAGTGAAGACCGAAGCCAAGCCTATGCCAAGCTAAAGCAACATATCGAGAATGGTCAGCAGGCCTACATTGTATTCCCAGTTAAGAACGGGCGTGACCTTCTCAATTTAGCAGATGCGCATCAGTTTGCCTCTGCCATACAGTCGGAGCTACTTGAGGGAATACGCATTGCTGTATTTTCTTCTGAACTTGATCGAGACGCTCGACGACAAGTCCTTGAAGATTTTCAGCAACGCCGGGTGGATGTGCTGTTGTGTACTACCTTTATTGAAGATGCACCGACACTGTTAAATGCCACGGGTATGGTCATTGAATATGCAGAACTCAATGCGGTTTCACGGCTTCATCGATTAAGGGGGCATGTCTCTCGAGGATACAAACCAGCATATTCTGCTTGGCTGCCTTCCGAACAAGCGACAGAGGCTCAAATTGAGCAACTCGAAACATTGAAGGGCATTACAAATGGCTATAAAATCGCTGAAATGGAAGAAACAGTTTATGGACTTCAAGAGCTAATTGGTTTGGAAACAACTCAAGTCGAGCAACGGTGGAGCAAAGTGCAACCGAATGTTTATGCCCCTCGCATTAAGGCTCGAAATATGGTCACTCTGCTTAATGAAGACGGCCGTTCTGAATTGGATTGGGATAATATGAGACGCGTTTTATGTTCTTACTACCCTGATCTTGTTTTAGAAGACAAACCAAAAAGTTCAAAACACAAGAGACGCAAACGCCGGTATCATAAAAATAAGAGGTCAAAAAAGTAAGAATGCCAACGGCTCAACATCAGGTATCTACACCACATTCAAGTCAGTTGCTTCAGTCCATTGTGCTTGATTTTGCCAACTATCCCAGCATCTTCTCTGGGATAGAAAGCGCAAATATTGTAAAGGCAGGTCCACCCATTTGGGAAGTGTCGTTTCGATTGTTTATGATACGCCGACTGTCCTATACACTCAGTCTAGAAGCCAACGAAAACAACGGCATTTTCGAGCTTCGATGGAGTTTGATCGATGGTTTTTTTCACAGCAACAACGGTTACTGGCGATTTGACTCAACCGGAAGCGAAACAGAAATCCGTTATTTTATTAATGTGATCACTGATACAGTGTTGCCATCATCCATGATTCAAACCCTGACCACACGGCGATTGCCTTCTGTGGTTCAGCAACTTATTATTGAGGCTGATCGCCGTTCAGATCATGCTCCTGGATGAAGCGGCGCACTCTGTGAGAAATTGTGTCTGGTTGTTCAATCAGTGCCGCATGGGACCCATCTGCTAGGATCAATAACTCCCCTCTGGGAAGGGTTTGTGCGATGCTCTCTGAACAGTGGATGGGCGTAAAGGTGTCTCGTTCAGCTGCGAAGACCAATACTGGAACTTCTATTCCGGGTAAGTGAGACCAAGCATCGTGTTCATGACACGCTAAAATGGCATCTGTAAATGTCAGCATGTCCATGCTGGCAAGATGATCTAGATAAGGTTGGAAGTCTTCACGGACAGTGTAGAGTGGATCGACAAGTTGAACCCGTTTGGTAAAGGGCCATGCGACTCTCGATTGTATCAATGCACTGGTGTAAAGATTGACTTGAGAGCCAATCCGGTGAGTGATTCGGTGGATGACTTTAAAGAAATAAGGGGACAGTGGATTGTCTCCAAAAGTCTCAAGTGCCCGTCCAGCAGTCCCAAGCAGTAATATGAGGCCCGTCACTTGATTGGGAAACTGGATCTGAAACTCTAGTGAGACTTGACAGCCCATGGAGTGGCCGATCAATATACTGCCCTCGCCAGGGGTAAGTGTGTCCATTAGTAATTTAAGGTCTTGCGCGTGTCGGGAAATGGATAAGTCGTGTTGTTGTTCGGAAAGATTTCTTTGACTTGAACCATGCCCTCGATAATCCCATGTGACGATGCGAAATTGATTTTGAAAGTCACGAACAATGTATTTCCAAAAAAAGGTACTTACACCAACGCCATTGCAACAATAGATCGGCTGGCCTTTCCCGATGCTCGTCCATGCGATTTCGACATTGTCATCTGTGAGGATTGTACCTCTGTCCAACTTATTATTCGGTTTTGGAGTGTTCATGGGTCTGGTCTAATTTAAAAAATTTGGAATCTGTTGAATTCATTCCGATTGAATTATGGTATATCTTATACCACTAGCAAAGAGGTCAAGCATATGTCCAATAAAGACAAAGAAGAAATTGAACGCTACGAACGCCTTGAGGCCGAAGAATCAAGTACCGCCTCCAGATCTGATCGTCTCGCACTTCAAGCAAAGGTCAGTGTTCGCTCAGACACGAACTTCTACATGGGGTTTTCTGAAAACATTTCAGAAGGTGGTATTTTTGTCTCGACGATTGCCCCGCCAAATATAGGGGACGAAGTTGAACTTGACATCACCGGAGAAGATGGACAACCCATTGCGGTCAAAGGCATTGTCCGTTGGCATCGGGTTCTTCCAGATGAGTCACTTTCAGGCTGTGGCATTCAGTTCATTGACTTGACTGAAAAGGCCAGAGTTGCCATTGAGGGTGTAATTGCAACCCTTCGCCGTGACCCGCTGTTTGTGGACATCGAGTAGTCTGTTTCCTCAGACTGTTCCACTCGAACTCAGATGGAATCAAATCAGTCAGGTTCCTTAAAATTAGCAGATCATTTGACCCTATGTCTAATGGTCTGCTCAACATTTTTGTACAGAATGTTTATTCTACCTCGTTTTGCGGGCTGGGAAGAGAGCGACTACGGTAATCTTGCCATGGTTCGAGGTGTTTTCGACTCTGGCTTTTCCCATTTTGATATGAACCACATGCCTGGCTACTATGCGCTAGGTGCGCTCGCATTATTTATTACAGACAATACTGAGGTCGCAGCCAAAGCTGCTGCACTTGTCCCCAATATGATAGCGGTGTTCGGTGGTTTATGGATTGGCAAAAAGCATTTGGGCACACTTTGGACACTTGTCCTTTGGTTTTGCTTGACATTCCAACCTGAACTTGCGTTGTATTCAACTTCTGCCCTCAGAGAGCCAAGCTATGCTGCTTGGCTCATTCTTTTTTTGGTCTGCCTTAATCGAAAATCTTATTTTCTTGGTGGACTTTGTGTCGCACTAGCATTTACCGTCCGGTTTGAAGCACCATTGGTTTTGGGATTGGTTTTTTTGTGGGCGATTTGGTTTGTTTCAAAAGAAGAATTTCTGAAATTGGTTTCCCCTTTGATTGCTACAATTGCAATTTGGATGATTTATTGTCAGATGGAGCATGGGACTTGGCAGTTCTGGGGGCACGCAGCGGCAGTGAATGTGGAAACCGGTCTCGGTGCTGAAAACAGCGGGGCAAAGTGGGGGGGAGCTGGTCTGAAAATCGCCTTTCAATTGATGACAGAGGTTTTGCCATGGCGAATGGGATTGGGCTTCTGGCTGTGCACTTTTCCAGGACTCTTTATTGGCCTCAGAAACGAGTCACTGCGATGGCTAACTCTGACGGCCTTGGGTAGTCTGGGGGTTTGGCTTGGGATTGCTGCAATCGCTCAACATGAAGTTGGCCACAATTTATACTGGAAGTGGATGTACCCAGTGGTCTTTTTGTTGTCCTTTTCTGCTGTCTTGGGTTTAAAAACTTTGGTTCGACCCCTTCCAAAACCCATACAAATCTGCGTCATGGTGGCGATCATCACACAAGCTGGATGGGGCTTTCAGAAAGAAACAGTGCGGCAAATGTCCAGATCTCAAGAGTTGTATGCACCTCAGGTATCACTTGCCATTTGGATAGAAGATAATATTCCCGAGGGTGAAGCCATTATTTTAGATAATATTCCTGCGTGCTACATCAACAGATACCCAAATGAACATCAGTTAATCTCCTGGTTTGATGTACCCACTCATGGAGAAGGTGAGTTTGCTGATTATCTGTTGTCTCATGAGGTCAGTCATGTGTTGTGGTTTGAGGAGACATGGACCCAAGCACCACTGGTCGCCCCTTTTCTTCAGTCACAGCAAGTTTGGCAGAGCAAAGGGGTGACATTAACACTTTTAGAAGAAGACAACGCATATGGGTGGCGTTGGTTCAAGGTTAGCTATCCTTAGTTGACTTAGACGGCCCAGCGAGGCTAATTTGAACTGGGGCTTTGTCGTCATTCTCTTCAGCCAATTGATTGGTATCGTCTTGCGTGATTTCTTGCTCATCTTCTGAGTCTTCAACCAACTCAGATGTGGTTTCTGCGGGAGCCTCTGGTTCAGCATCTGTTTGTTTCGCATCTGGATTTGAACTTTCAGATTGATTATTGTCATATCGATAGATGACAACCTCTTCTGCTCTCACTAACTGTTCACCACGGTGAAACCCACGGCGGTGAATCTCGACAATGTGTTTGTCTTGACTTTCGTCATCGGTTGGCTCTGTGCTGATAATTCGATGATATTTACGATCAAATCGTTGTTGAGGTTCAACAGGGAGGACATCACGGCGTCGCAAAACTTCAAGGAACTCGTCTATCAGATACTGCGCATAGTCACCAGCTTGTTCTGGATTTCCTTTGCTCTCCTCAACAAACCAAAGCAAACTGTCATAAAAGAGCAACAGATCTTGTAATAAAACCCGTTCATGTCTGAATAGAAAATCATTTTTGTACTCTTCAAGTTCTTGATAAAGTCCTTGAAAAGATTGCTTTGCTGCAGTTTCTGAATTGATGAGGGTTTGCAACTGTTGTTGAATTGAGGTGAGTTGTGGATTGAGCTGTGCTGCTTTCTTCTTATCAGATGGCATCAGTATTCCCCAAGCTCAATCATGTTTGTCAATGTGTAGTTTAGATTTGGAGTGTCTGTCGGCTGATAAAGGTCTTTGGTACTTGATACGAGTTGATTGAGCACTTCTCCATTCTGAGCACTGCCGGTTCCGATTACAATTAAACGGCCACCTTGGCGCCGAATATTGTGTGCTTCTCGGATGCATAGGTCTGCGTTATCAAACTGACCGTCCGTGACAACAATGAACACGCCGCTGCGGTCTTTCAGGCTTTTTCGCGCTCTTGCAAGTGCCACATGAAGCGGGCTGTGTCCAATGGCGGTCAGTTGGTCAACTGCACGGATAATATCACCTGCAAAATGGCTCGGCCCAGCTTTCAATCCGCCTGGAGCTGCAATCAAAACCATGCTTCGGTTTTTCTTCAGCAATTCAGGGATCAATCGATTGATGCACCTTTTTGCATCTTCCATGGCTTGGCCATACATCGAACCTGAGCAATCAAACAGAAGTGCATAGTGTGCTGGTATACGACCAGAGTGTAGATCCTGTAGTGTAGATCGATCCGCAGCCATTCTGTTTGACAATTGCAGATTATTGACGGTATCCCAAGCTTCAATTTCTACAATCCCATTGGCATTGTATCGAAAAGTGACAGAGATTTGGCTTTCATCAATGTTCCGCGGCGTTAAGCCAAAGAACTCGAAGTGCCCGAGTGGTACACACCGGAGTGGATCTGGGTTGTCTTTTTGAAGCAACCATAGATCAATGAGACTTTGTCCATCGGTCGTATTTTTGAAACCAGGTTTACTCAGTTCGCATGGAATGGGTGTATTCTTTGGAATGATGGGAACATTTATTAATTGTCCACTCTGGTTTGCCACCAAACCAAGCGCATGTGTGGCAACATCGTGGGTTCGTGCATCAATCGGGGGCGCTTTTCCTTCTCTTTCGGCGGCTTCAAGACTGGCTTTGAAGGCGGCCCCAAAAGCCACACATTCGTCTGGATTAATCTCAACACTTGGATCTTGTTCGAAGATGTCCTTTATGACCTTTCGAACCATCGGCATGCGTGTTGACCCTCCCACAAGAAGGACTGTGTCAATTTGGTCTTTCCCATATCCTGAAGCTTCAAGTGCACTCAGTGTAAGCTCGACTGTTCTTTGGAGAAGGTCTGCAGTAAGCGCTTCAAACTCTTCTCTCGTGACACTGATGCGCAATGGTCGACCCTTGAAGCGGAAGTCAATCTTGACTTCTGGTCTCATGGTTAGACTTAGTTTGGCCGAGACACACCGTGACCGCAAGTCGTGTCTAGCGATGATATCCGTCATGGGATCGATGCCGTGCTTGCTTTTGAATGCTTCTGCTACATGTTGCATCAAGCGATCGTCCCAGTCTTTGCCACCGAGCTGATGATCTCCATCGGTTGACTTAACACGAATATCATTGCCTTCAATGCTAATGATGGTGACATCAAATGTTCCACCACCAAGGTCAAAAACCAAACAACGCTGGTTTGACCCCAAGTGATCAAGTCCATAGGCAAGGGCAGCTGCTGTCGGCTCATTGATGATCTTCAGCACTTCAAGACCAGCGAGCTCTCCTGCTTGAATGGTGGCCCGTCTCTCAACATCTCCAAAGTAAGCAGGGACTGTGATGACAGCTTGGGTAACTGATTCACCAAGCCGTTGCTCGGCAATATTTTTTAATTCCTTTAGGATCAAACTGGAGAGCTGTATGGCAGAATGGGATTGATTTTTGTATTCAAAAAAGTAATCCGGGTTGCCCATCTGACGCTTTACAAATTGGACAGTTTGATTGGGGTAAGCAGCGATGGCATTTTCAGCTTCTTTTCCCACCACTTCTTCGTCGTCTTGAAAGAGAATGACGGAAGGGATGATTCTGTCGCCTTTTGTGTTCGATATGATTTCGAAAGCACCGTGCTTGTTCATATATGCGACGGCTGAATATGTTGTGCCTAAATCGATACCAATTGCCACTGATGACATTGACTAAATCCTTTAATTGAGACTGTAATGAGCCGACTTTTAACAGAGGTTTTCTTATTGCGGCCAATCGATTTAAACTATATCAAGTTTCAATCCCCCTGTCGCCTAAAGCGCATCATCGAGGTCAAAGGAAATACAAATTATGTCAGAACATCGACCAATCATCTTGGCCAGCAGCTCTCAATGGCGCCTCAAATTGCTTACCGATGCAGGGATACAAGCTACAGCACAATCGGCTGACATCAATGAGTATGATATTCTCGGCACAGACCCCATCGACATTGCTCTAAACAGATCATCAGCCAAGGCTCTAAATGTGGCAAAATCCAATCCGCAATCATTGGTGATTGGAGCCGATCAAGTGGTCTATCGCAATGGCATTCTGTTTGAAAAACCCAAATCCGTTTCGGAGTGGCGCCACCGTTTGCTTGCATTTAGAGGTCAAGCCCATCAATTGAGCACCGCGGTAACCATTGTTCAAAATGGGATGTTGGATCAATTTGTTGAAACCACTCAGGTCTATTTCAGAGCAGAAATTGATGAGGCGCACATTGATGCTTACATTGCTCATGGTGAAGCTTGGGGCTGCGCTGGTGGGTATATGATGGAAGGACATGGTGCTTGGTTAATTGAGCGCATTGACGGTGATTGGCAAAATGTCATTGGTTTACCGATATTTCCGCTGTTTTCAAGT
>JAYYJC010000162.1:0-10000 GCA_036146655.1 Myxococcota bacterium
GGATAAAAATCCCTTTTATGATCGACCTCGGGATCATCAATACCACCTGGTTCCCATTCAGCATGGCAATGATGCTGCCGGCCATTTTGGCCACGCTGGTGGCACCACATATTCTCAAGCGGATACCCCAAAAGACTTTCTCAATATTGATTTGGTTCTTTATCGTTTTGGCTGCCATCAAACTTTTGCTTGGCTAGTTTGATATAATAGATCAAATGTTCCTGACGGAATGAAAGTCGACCACCTTTTGGTTGAGAAGATTGGGCATGTCTGAGGTTTCAAAAAAAGAGTTTCAAAATCTGATACAAACTTGGACGCTTCGAATTGAAGGAGAAGCAGATTCAGATGAAGAGGAACGCCTAAATGCCACTTATCAGTTTCCGGAAACTTTGATTGAGGAGATTCTTCAAAGTTCCGATGACCTTTCAAACATTGACGAGCTGGTTGACAACTTACTACCCGCCCTGACCCCTGAAAATGAAACATTGGATGACCGCAAAGTAACCGTTTCACAGGATCCTGCCTTTGTGTATGACGGCTATCGATTGGACAAAGAAATTGGTCGCGGAGGAATGGGCGTTGTCACAGAAGCTGTTCAATTTGATCTACAGCGCAAAGTCGCCATCAAAATCCCGCACTCTGGGGATGCTCAGAGGCGTTTCGTTGAAGAGGCGATTGTGTCTGCCAATCTCACACATCCCAACATTATATCTGTTCACGAATTGGTTCGAACAAAAGGGAAAGAGAAGGCAATGGTGATGCAATTGGTTGAAGGCGAGCCATGGTCGGATAGAATTTACGCCCTGCAAAAGGAATACCCGAATGGTCTTCCATTTCAAGTTCTTGAAAAAGAACTTGAAATTTTCATTACAGTCGCTCAAGCCATTTCGTATGCGCATAGCCGAGGGGTTTTACACAACGATCTCAAGTTGAGCAATGTCATGGTTGGCGCCTATGGGGATGTATCTGTCATGGACTGGGGATGTGCCACGCTCAACCCTGCAGAACAAAACCCACTTGCTCTTCCACTCATCAATCCCACTCGAGTCAATGCCCCATTTGGCTCACCGGTGTATATGTCACCAGAGCAAGCAAAGGGCTTAGGCAGCAGCATCGGTGTCTGTACGGATGTCTATCTGCTCGGTGGAGTACTGTACGAAATCGTGATGGGTCACCCCACTCGAAATTATGGTCCGGTGGAAGAAGTCATTTTTAAAGCCATTAATGGTGCCTATGAACCACTTGCGGAGCATGTTTCCTCTCGATTGAAGGCTGTCATTCACAAAGCCCTAGACCCAATGCCCAGAAAAAGATATGCGACAGCCAATGACCTCATAGAAGCGGTTCGTCAATTTATGGTGTTTCATCAGGCTGAAACTCTTTTGCACCGTGTAAGAACAAACCTAACAACCATTAAAAGTGAGGTCATTTCGGAACGAAATCTGCTTGATTTTGTGGCGATGCACTCCTTATTGATGCAGTGTAGAGACCTTGGACTTACGGAAGACACAAATTCCCTGCTTGAAGAGCTTTTGGCATTGTTTGTAGACACGGCGCTTGCAAAAGGAGACTTGAACATTGCAACCGTTTACGCTGAGCAGCTCAGTGACACCCCAGAGAATAAAAGCCGTAAACAAAAGATACGAAAAGCCAAGGCGCAACACGCCAGTCTTCAAAAAGCCAAGGAACGCAATCAAAGAATGAAAATTGGAGGGTTGCTGTTTGTATTTGTTGGGCTTTTAGCCGTGCTCGCAGTGATTGAGGGTGAGCGAGGCAAAGCGGAGCAGAGCGCTGAGTTTGCGGCAGAACAAACTTCCTTGGTCCAGAAAAGCCTAAAGGAGCTTCAAGAGCTTTCTGATACTCAAAAGCATCGAGAACTCATGCTAGAAAGTGACTCTCTGTGGCCTGCTCGACCTGAAAAAAAAGAGGATATGGCACTGTGGTTATCAGACGCCCAACAATTGTTAGATGTCTTGCCCAGACACCGTCAGCATCTCGAAGACCTGCGTCAATTGGGTACTGAGTTCAAGGATACCAATGGAATGGTGCGTTACCGCTTTAAGGATTCCACGGAACAATGGGTTCACAACACCCTAAGCGAACTGGTGGTCAACCTAGAACAACTTGAACAGGTTGATTTTCCGCAAATGAAGGCTCGGTTGGCTTTTGCAAGCAGCATTGCACAAAAAAGCATCATTGGAAATCAGGATAGGTGGGATACAGCCATTGCTGCCATTCAACAATCTTCACGGTATGGTGGATTAACATTGACCCCCCAGCTTGGGCTTGTGCCATTGGGAGAAAATCCGGACAGTGGTCTTTGGGAGTTTTGGCACATCCAAAGTGGCGTGGAGCCTCAAAAGGATCGTTTTGGGGATTTGAGTCTTATTGAAGGCAGTGGGATTGTCCTTGTTTTAATTCCCGAAGGTGAATTTTGGATGGGCGCCAACAAGGTAAAGAATAAGCGGAAACGCGATGGGAACTTCGATCCTCGGGCCCGTCAAAAAGAAATGCCTTCTCACAAGGTGTCCATTGGCGCATTTTTTCTTTCAAAATATGAACTGACCCAAGCGCAGTGGCTCAACATTATGGGTAACAATCCAGCGGCTTATGCCATTGGCCGTGAAGTCAATGGCCGAGTGGTTTCGGCTCAACACCCCATCGAACAAATTTCATGGTCAGAAGCCATGACCGCCATGAAACGCTATGACCTGACTCTTCCAACTGAAGCGCAATGGGAATATGGCAATAGAGCTGGAACACAAACCATTTATTGGACTGGAGACACGGTTAAGAGTCTTCAAGGAGCAGCAAATATCTCGGATCAGCAGTCCCGAGAAAGAGGAGCTCCTGAGTCGTGGGCAGTGGAGTCCGTGCTTCGAGACGATTACATTATTCATGGACCAGTCGGACAGTTTCGAGCCAATCCTTTTGGGTTACATGACACCTCGGGGAATGTCTGGGAGTGGTGTGCAGACAGATACGGGCAATACACATATCCGGTTAAGCCTCAGACTGGAGAGCGAATAGTGGTGGACGACAATGCCCCTCGATTATTTCGAGGCGGTGGGTTTCGAGCCAACTCCATTCATGTGCGTTCAGCGGATAGATACAGCATCTACGCAACTGATTACCGGGCTTATGATGTGGGTATTCGTCCCGCACGGATGATTGAAGATTGACTTAATACAGCCAAGCATAGATGACGGCGTAATGCATCCATGCAGCAGCAATCACAAGAATGTGGAAAATTTCATGATAGCCAAATGTAAATGGCCAAGGGTTTGGAGATTTTCTCGCATAAATAATGGCACCAAGACTGTAAAAGAATCCGCTCCCCAATATTAAACCCATTGCTGTGCCACCAAGCAATTCATAGGTTTTTGGGAATGTCACGGCCAGCATCCAGCCAGCTGTTAAGTAAAGGATGGCTCGGAACCACTTAGGTGCGGATGGCCAAGCCACGGTGACTGCTGCTCCAAGAAGTGCTGTTATCCAAATGGCGCTCAGCATTAGCGTTCCCATAGAATCCTCATGGAGGAGTTCCAACCCAAACGGGGTGTAGCTCCCAGCAATGAATATAAAAATCATGGAGTGATCCATTCTGCGCCAGAATTTTCGTTGCTGTTCATTCCAACTCACTCGGTGATATGTGGCGCTGACAGCAAAGAGAAAGAAGAGGCATATTCCATACAACCACGCCGATGCCTTTCCGTTGGCATGATGAATGAGCAGAGCTGCCATTGGCACTGCGGCCGCTGCAGCATACTGATGTGAAACACCCCTTAGACGAGGTTTGGCTGGCGTCATGGCATTCATCAAGATTTAATAACCCAGTCTTTTTTCAATTGAAGGCTTTGACACGATCGTGACAGAACTGTCGTGAGACTGAGACATTATTTGGAGGTTAAGAGGCGCCAGTCAGTCGAATGTATACATCCTCTAGACCCTCTGCAGGTATCAACTGAAGTAAGCCACAATCCACCGTGCATTGTGCAATTTTGGCTCGAACATCTGTGTCGCTAGCAACGGTGAAATGATGGTCATCTATTTGGTGTACCTCTTTGACATTTGGGATGGCCAAGAGTCGATCTTTGATGTCCGGTGTGGGGGAATCGAGTTCTATACGCACTCGGCGTGCTTCTGAATAAATGGCATCCAATCGGTCTATGCAAACCACCTGACCTCTTGAAATGATGACAACCCGTTCACAAATCGCTTCAATTTCACCGAGCACATGAGTGGAGAGAATAACGGTCCGTTTGCCTTGAGCCAATGTCTTGAGTAGGTCTCGAATTTCTCGACGCTGTTTGGGGTCAAGTCCGGATGTGGGCTCGTCAAGCACCAAAACACTCGGATCATGAATGAGGGCTTGTGCCAATCCCACACGCTGACGAAAACCTTTGGACAGATGTTGAATAATCCGACCCTCGACCTCCTTTAGGCCGACGAGTTCTATCACCTTATCTGTGGCGATTTTGGGGGTATTGACGCCCTTGATGGTGGCACAAAACTCAAGGTATTCTCTGACAATCATTGATGGGTATACAGGTGGGGTTTCTGGAAGGTAGCCAATGCTGCGCTTGACTGCAATGGGATTGTCTTTGACATCCAGCCCATTAACTGTCACAGTACCAGAGGTTGCGCCAATGCAGCCACAGAGTATTCGCATAGTGGTGGATTTGCCAGCACCGTTAGGGCCAAGGAAACCAAGTATCTCGCCTTCAGAAACAGAAAAAGATATGTCTTGAACGGCGTGAAATTGACCGTAATGCTTGCTGAGGTTTTTGATTTCTATCATGCTGAACTCTCGATTTAACGGGTCAATTATCCGATTTATTGCGATGCTTCAAGCAAATCAACTGGGGTCTGCACAGCAGCGAAAACCATCATCCATATTGCGCCAGTCAGACATTCGATGACCGTGCCGTGAGGTACAATCCATGCCATAAAATGTATTCGACCACATGGTTCCGCCTCGGAGAGCACGCCATATTTTTGGATCGACCACTGCATTGCGATGAAATGGCTCTGGAAACTCAGACCAGGAATCGGAGACCCATTCAGACATGGACCCGTTGAGATCATAGACGCCTTCTGGAGATTTGCAGTTTTCGTAGGTGCCACTTGGCTCAATGGGGGGTGGGTTTGTTCCTGGACCAGAGCCATGAATCGGCGTGTTGCAGATTGTGCGATCAAGGTGCGGACCATATGAATAGCGCCAGTTTTCAACGCCGCGGCAGGCCCGTTCCCATTCGTAACCGGTGCACAATCGCTTTCCTGCCGTCACACAAAGGTCTCGGGCCTCTTCCCAACTGACATTTGATTTTGGGATTTGGCCTTTTTGATTTGGGTATTCATAAATGTCGATGCAATAACTCTCGAGTTTGACGGTTTTTGCGGGCTCATGCCACTTTTGAAAGGGTTCTTCTACACCAACCCGGTATTCACCACCTGAAATTTTGACGGTTCCTTCGGGGCAGGTTTTTGGAGAGCAGCTGATTAGAGTAAACAACGAGAACATGTTTTCTTCATAACTCGAATACGGCTGGTTTGTGTGCGTCTTTTTACAGGTTCGAACGAGAGTAGATTTGTCTGCACAAATGGGCGTTTATTTGTGATGAAGGTTGCAGCTCTATTGTGATTGTGATTGGTATCTCCAACCTCTTTTTTAAACACAAATAAAAAAAGGATGAACATGTTGATTCTCTTTCGAGCAGCCTCTTCTTAAATACATCACCTTGCAGTCGATGTCTTCAAATCTATTTCCATCTGTTGAATACACACCGTAACCAGTGTGAACCACATGTTGAATGGATTGCCTCTTGATGGCTTTAAATATGGTGATCAAGCTATCTACAACGCAAAATGGAGTTAATATGCTTTTCCGACAGCATAGTCTGATTTTTACAATTGCCATGTGGACCAGTGCATGTGTGGCACCAAGTCACAATACGGCTTTTAAAGACACATGCTCTGTAGAGCGGGACAGTGCTTCAAGTATTGAAACCATTGAAGATGAGGATGACAGCGGGGGTCAATTCACTGAACCAAACGATAGCGGTGACATCACAGAGCCTCAAGCGACAGTGTACTGCGAGGGCAACGATCCAGCGCTTGCAAACTGCGATCCAGATGTAAACTTTGACCCGTGGATTGCGGGTACGGGTGAGGTCCACTACTGGATTCGGGACAAGAAAACGGAGGTCTTTCCCTTTACCACGGAGGACCATCCAGATGTCTGGTTTGGGTATCTGCAAATGACATCTCCAGAGGTCGCCCGAGAACCCACAGAAGACTTGTTTCATGTATGGTTTTCAGAAACCCCAAATGGCCCGCTTTATGGTGGCGCAGATTGTGAATGGTACTTCACACGTGCAGAAAGGGATGTGTTTTGGACCTTTAAATCGGGAGAAGAACTCGAGGGCATTTGTCATCTAGGAGCGGTTTCTCAGACCCTGTATGTCAACTTTGAAACCCGCTGTCACCCAGACTATTATGAAGGGCCGTGTGATGACGACAACAAGCAAAAGTCAGACCGTGTCTATCAGTTTGATGTGGCTCGTCGCTATAGGCTGTATTGAAACAGCACCTTAATTTAGCCCCAGCCAATGGTGCGCTCTTCCGACACATTGACCTTAACAATTCCACACTTCGGGCATTTGTAGAAGCGGACATAAATCGGGCCAGAGCAATCTGGAAGGCCAGTCCATGTCATTACAGATTGACATGTGGGACAAGGGCGTGTGTGCCCTTTGGGGGCTTTCGGGGTGTCCATTGAGGCTCCTTTTACACAAATACTCTATTGAATAACCCAAAGCCATGTGCTTCTGAAAAACTGCACTGAATAATGACTTAAATGCCCAACAGTTTACTGATGACTGAAGGCAAACAGAAGGATGATGTATGGTCAAATTGATTAGCCGTGCTTTTGTATCTCATCAATTGACCCATTATGGACTAGTCATTTTTTGGTTTGTGTTATGGCACTGCAGTGGCACTGTTCTTTTGAAATTGCCGAGTGACCCACAAAATCATCAGTCCCAATACAGCACTCAACAAAAATAATATCAACGCTGGGTATCCTTCAGAAGATATGGCAACTCGGAGAATAATCGTAGACAACACAAACCCAGTATTCCGTGCCAAATAAATAAAATCATGAGAGTACTTGTACGAAAAGAGCAACACAAAAATATCTGCCAAAATCAGAAAGGTAAAGAAGTCAAAGAAAAATATTTCTCGTGAAACCCCACCGTCGCCTTGACTTACTGAGTTGAGCCAACCATAAAAAGACATGAGCGCAACCGCCACATACACAATAAATAATACAACGGCGATGGCCTTTTTGCCTCGTACAAACGATTCAATATCTGCTGCTTGAACAGTGGGCATTTTTGTATTTGAACCATATTGATGAAACTTTAAGGCAGTGTAAAACAAAAATAAAAAAGTAAAGCACTCGGTGACAACAATTCCAAGTTCTGATGACAGTTGAATTTCTTGAGCCAAATCGATTGTGGACAGGTTTTTGAAAATGTCACGAACAACCAATAAGGTCACCACCTCAAACTGTTTGCCAACAGCAACCGAGAAGGATTCAGGCATTGCTTTGATCAACTCGTACACCTCATAAGCCAATAAAATGGAAAATGGGGTGTACAATGAAGAGAGCGGTGATTTGAACAATGAGGAGCTTTGAAGGTCTACATCTAGAATCTGGAAATGAAACAGACTCCATAGAAGAAGATGCACCAAAAACCCCACAAGAGCGAACAGCAAAACACCATTTCGGATTCTAGAAGAAAGGCCTTCTCCCAGTAATTTGTGATGTAAAACTTGGACCAACTGGTTCATTTTTGGTTCCTTATTTGTGGTGTGCTGTGGCTATCAATTGAGCAAATAATCGGAAAGCAGAGCACAATACCCGAGATACTGCTTCAATCATCCAGCACAATGCATTTCGTGAAACGGAGTGCTATTTGTGCCTTCGATTTGCACATTATCCTACTCTCCCTTACCATCAATTGCGTCACTGACAAATGAAGTGAGGGCTGTGTTTTTCAGAAACAACAGTCAGTTTACTCTTCTTTTGGGGCAATGCAGGCCTGATTGATGACGCCGCCACCATTGCTATCACTCAATTGTTTTTTATCTGCACCACTCACTTTCAATCTGTTCTTGTGTTGTCGACGGTTGGCGGTATTGGGTAACGGCATCATGTTCAATCCATGCGCCCATATTGGTTAAGTAGATTGAACTCTGAAATTCTTTCGATCTAAAAACCCTCTAATTGCAAGATGTCCGTTTAGGTATTCGAACACTCTTATTCGTGACATATGTTCGAGCAATTCCGATTGAGCATTGGTTTATAGGCTACTTTGAAGCGCATCCGAAAAGCCATGTGAAGATAAAATAAATTGCAGTGGTTGGCCTGACAACCCTTTGACTCACAAAGTTAAGACCACCAATAGATGAACATGTGTGGCATTGGTTTGGAGTGTTCCAGCTGTTGATGATGCCTGTATTCGAGAAGTGGCGTTGCGTTCTAAAATGCTTAATTGTGCCATGGTGTGTGTATTATTCGGCTTCAATTAATTATATAATACTAAATATACTGATATACAAAATAATCTGATCGCCGTATCTTATGATTGCACCCCAACCTAGGAGCAATAATGAACCCCAATACTTTTCAAGAAGCCTTAAAAGCAACTGCACGGATTGCATGCTGTGCGGGACTTGTCAGCATCGTGGCATGCCGTACAGAGCCCCCCAAAAAAACCGATGATTCATTTTCAAGCACTGGTGACACTGCATCGGCAATTGATGACACAGCATTGTCATCTGGCGATACTGCACTTTATGACTCCGCAGACTCGCAAATAGACGACCCCATCACCGTTCCAGACCCTGCCAATTTCGAGGATTGCATGGTGGCGATTGATGCTGGTTTTTCAGATGATGACTTTGACACTTCAACCCTTCTAGACTGCTGCATTCTGACAACTGAAACTGTGGGTTACGATGATCTTCACAATAATCCTGAATACGAAGATCTCAATGAGAATTGCTGTGCAGAAATAGCCGAACAAGGTGAGTGGAGCACCGCATGCACCCCTTGGGGGCCACCGACTCCTCCCTGCATGAGGGGAGCTGCCAATGCTTAATCTTAGAGACCAAGCCCGTCAGCATATGCCTGTTGTCCCAAACATCCCAGAGCTGAACGAGGCTGCCATTGGCACCTGGACGGCACGCATGGTCAATGAATATGGCTCAGCAAGAGTTTTCGAAGGCCTTCACCGCCAGCTCTCAAAATGTGACCTTGACTCTTCCGATCTCGCCCGTCTGGCGTCCTTTGCCGAAGACGAGCGTCGACATGGTGTACTGTGTGGCGCAGTTGTCGAGGCGTTGGGCGGAGAAGCGGTGGCTCCACCGATTCCTGTGGTCCCATTTCCAGAGCATCCAGATGTCTCCGACCTCGAAGGGGCCATCCGAAACCTCATCAGCATCTCCTGCATGAGCGAAACTGTGGCGGTCGCTTTGATTGGCGCCGAACGCCTTGAGATGCCAGATGGACCGCTTCGTGAGCTTCTCACCACCATCTATGCAGATGAGTGTGCCCATGCCAATTTCGGCTGGCGCTTGCTTGGTGACTTGCTTGAGCGAGGTGGAGATGTGCTGAAAGAAAACCTTAAGCCCTATGTGCAGCTGGCTTTTGCCCACCTCGAAATGCATGAGCTTGCACATTTACCCATCGCAGCCAAGCCGCCTAAGGAAGGTCTGCAGCTTGGCTTGTGCTCAGGCATTGATGCCCGCGCCCTATTCTATGCGACGATAAAGCAGGTCATTATCCCTGGCTTGACTGCGCATGGTCTTGATGCGCAGTGGGCTTGGGACACCCGTTCGGAGGCCAATCTTGTATAGCCACTTGCCGGACCTTGAATCACTGCGATGCTTTATGGCGGCTGTTCAAACCATGAACTTTCGCAAGGCTGCG
>JAYYJC010000163.1:0-15421 GCA_036146655.1 Myxococcota bacterium
CAGTTGGTTCACTTGTCTCCAAGTGCCTTTACGGAGAGAATTCAAAAGCTTGAGTCTGAGCTGGATGTTGTTCTTTTTATCCGTTCTACACGGCATATTGCCCTATCGGAAGAAGGCGCAAGATTGCTCCCATTTGCCAAAAGACTGTTGGATGAGGCCCAAGCATTCCAGTTTCAAGCCACTGAAAAGCCCGCTGAGGTAACTTTGACATTTGGAACTCGATATGAGCTTGGTTTGTCTTTTGTTCTGCCCTTTTTGGAGCGAAGCCGAATCGATTTCCCATCTCAGAATGTACAACTCTTTTTTGGAGATGCCCCTTCACTAACCAATGCCTTGCTGGCCTCAGAAATTGACCTGGTCTTCTCCAGCATGCGTTTAGATCATGCTCAGATTAATATACAAACCACTCATCAAGAGGATTATGTTTTGGTGGCACGGCCCCAGCTTGCGGCTCAAGTGACTCAAATTGCTGATTTGCGCACTGAAACCCTTGTCGACCTCTCTCCTGCATTTCCGTTATGCCGTTATTTTGCTGAGCCTCACAAACTGAACCCTCGTATTCTCTTTGGAAAGAATATTTTTTTGGGGACCATTGCGGCTTTGCTGTACTGGGTCAAAAGGCAAGCGGCATTTGCGGTTTTACCTCATTATTTTGTGAAGGATGAGTTGGCCTCAGGCGAATTGTCGGTTGTTCTGCCCCGTATGGATTTGCAGCATGACTTCTTTCGAGTGTTTTGGCGCCATGGTCACTGGGCTGAGACGACCATTCAGCAAATTGCAGATCGAATGGCCGATTGTGAGCTTCGCTAACTTAGACTTTTTTCATGTTGCTTGATGTTTTGTGTCTATCTTATATTTCTGAGGTTTTCTTTAAGCATTGAATTCACATCGATATGGTCTTTGCTGGTGTACAATTAACAAAAGGGTACAAATGATGAACTCTGCGATGATTCTAATTTTACTTTCTTGTGTCGTGGATAAAGCGCACGAAATGATTGGTGGTGCTGCTGCTGAACCTTCGATCCAAGATACCGCTCAAGACACGAGTCAAAGCGAAGATACCGGTCAAGCAGATTCAGATTCAGAGCCTGATACACCAGAAAACCTGCTTCAAAACCCAAGTTTTGAAGACGGCGACCTCCATTGGAATGTGTGGGGTGGTGCTGAGATCGTCGAAGACAACGCCCACGATGGCCGCTGGGCATTGAAAGCAGACAATGGCAATGGCGCTGAGCAGATCATCACAGGCTTAGAGCCCAATACGATGTACAGTGTGTCTGGTCTTGGAAAGATAGAGCCTGGAGAGGGTATCTCCATCGGTGTCAAAGATTACGGCGGTTCACAACAGACAGTAACTTTTGACAGCGAGGTGTATGAAGCGAAATCCTTCACCTTTTCAACGGGGCTGTCCAATACCACGGCGGTTGTCTTTGCTTACAAGCACTCGGGAGACAACCTTGGATTTGCCGATAATCTAAGTGTCACGAAGGTTGGTGAGGGGCCTTTGGTTTTGATGTGGAGCGATGAGTTTGACGGTGTTGGTTCACCCGACGAGAGCAAGTGGGGCTTTGAAGAAGGCTTTGTTCGCAACAACGAGCTGCAGTGGTATCAGCAAGACAATGTCTACCAAGACAATGGGGTGCTTGTAATTGAGGGGCGAGAAGAGCAACGGCCCAATCCAAATTATATCGAAGGGTCGACAGACTGGCGCACCAGTCGAGAGTTTATAGAGTACACCTCTGCAAGCATCAATACCCGAGGCAAGTTTGAATGGCAGTATGGGCAGATGGTGGTCCGCGCAAAGGTCACCAACGAATCTGGCACTTGGCCTGCGATTTGGACGCTCGGAACTTCCTGTGATTGGCCATCGAATGGCGAGGTGGATGTCATGGAAAATTACGGAGGGAAAATTCTGGCCAATTTTGCATGGGGGACCAATCAGCCGTGGTCACCGAATTGGGACACCGTGCAGCTTCCGGTGGATGATTTTGAGGATGGCTGGATTGATGACTTTCATTTGTGGGAACTCAGCTGGAATTCGGATCGCATGGCTATCTTAATTGATGGGGTTGAGGTCAATTCGGTCGATCTCAATACGACTGTGAATGGGAATGCTGCGTGTGCAGGGCAAAATCCTTTTCAACAATCGCACTATGTCTTGCTCAATCTCGCCCTTGGAGGAAATGCGGGGGGAAGCGTTGATGACTTGGTGTTTCCGACTCAGTATCTGATTGATTACATCCGAATTTATCAGTAAGGCGTCGCTGCGCCACCGTCGGACAGATGCGAGTGGGGGAATGTCGTGGTTCTTCGATTATTTGATCGGAGAAGATAAAATATGACGGTCTAGAATACCGTTATAAATGACCACGAAGCCGTTATTTTGGTCAGTCTCGCTGATGTTGGCATGAAGTTTGCTGTTTGCTTTGGTGTCTTTAGAAATGGAGTTTCCTATGCACTTATTGATTGCCTTATTGACCCTTGCAGCGTGTGGTCAAAAACAAAAGAATGATCCCTCGAACGATTCTGACAATTACATGCCCTACTGTGAAGATGTTGAAACTGTTCTGACTCAAGGCGAGGTGAGCCCCATAGGTATTTCGATGGACGACTTTCTTGACAATGTTGCGCTCAACTACACCAAAAAAATAGCATGGGAAGATGGTACGGAAGACTGTCTCTCAGGTGCCATCAGTCCAGAACTGTCGACAATTCGATTTATCGAATCCACCGAGGTTTATCCAGAGGCGCCTCCAGGAGAAGCCGTTCCGTCGATTGCAGTTGTGTGTCCAGATTATATTGCTTTTGAAGGGTATCTTGACCTTGTGACTCCCGACGGGAAACTTAATGAAGAACTGTATGTCACTTTTGTCATTAGTGAGGACGCATTGCTTGATGACAGTGCGCCAATCAATGCCACCTATTCCGCAGAATTGGAAGGCTTTGACGGCAGTTTTGCACCCGGTGGTGACTTTGACAGCATCACGGTCTCTGGAGAAGTTGGGAGTGTCTATTCAGGTGAAATCAGCGTGATCGTCACTGAGACTGACGGCAACATTACTTTGGCCACAAGAGAAGTTCTCGCTGAATGGGGTGAGGATGCAGACTCTGAGTGCACCGGATTTGAATAAGAGTTGTCATTTGAACCGGTTCTAATCGAGCGTCACCGTTGTGTGTTGATTGACTGCAATTTGATGAGATGATTGCGTCCCATCTGGTAATGTCACTTCAATGGTGATCTGCTCAAGTTCAGTCTCTCCAAGACCAAAATGGGCCACTGGGGGACCGCTCGAGGCAAAAGAGTCTCCCGCAATTATCCAGCGACTTTGCCGACCACGCTCGGTATCAAGCGAGATGACGGAACCAACACCAAAGCGATTAAGGGTGGCTTGAGACAGCTGTATAGATACCCATTTTCCGTTCATACAACGGCCCCACCTGATTTCAGCTGGGGCGTTGATATTTCCAATGACGAGGTCGAGTAACCCATCTTGATCCAGGTCTGCAACAGCACTGCCTCGTGAAATGCTTGCGTCAACGAGTTGCCATTCTGAACTGATATTTTGAAAGCCATCTTCGTTATTCAACCAATAAGTGTTGGGTTGTACGAGGCTGTCGTCACTTGAGATTCCTTCACCATGATTGGAAACTGGTCCCCAGCCAGCAAAAACATCCAAATCTGAGTCATTGTCAAAATCAAAGATGTTTACACCCCATGAAAAGAAATTTTCTTCTTTATTAATGTCTAAGCCACTCGCAAGTGCAGTCTCGTACCACATCTCATCACCTTCAGACAGAAACATTTGAACCCGTTCGAAGTCAGACATTAAAAAATCTGGAATTTGATCCCCATTTAAATCAGCCTGAGCAATGCCCATTCCATACATGGGTTGGTCAAGTCCAGTGCCCGTGATGAGTGAAAACCCTGCTTCAGTATTGTCATATATTCGGTTGGGAACCACTTCATAGCCAAAGTCATTGACCTTGTATAGCCATGGTCTGCTGCCTTGGCTGGTTTGTATCCATGCCGCAGCATAGGTAAATGGCTCTGTGTCTTCATCGACAAGGTCTACTTTTTCAAATGCGCCGTTGGCATTTTGGTAAAGTGTGTTTGTTGTGGCTTGAGGGAATTGGTCTTCTGAAAAAGAATCTTCTTTATGCCCTGCAATGAAGACATCGAGGTCACCATCGAGATCATAATCGAACCAAACCGCTGCGGTACTGTCGCCTTCGGATTGGCTGATGCCGACCTCTAGAGACACATCCTCAAAGGAGTGACCCGTATTTTGGTAAAGGCGGTCGCTCCCAAAAGCCGTGACCAGATACAAATCCAGGTCACCGTCACCGTCATAATCCGCAGCGGAACCCCCCACTGAATATGTGATATCCCCATTGGAAGGCATCCAATCAGATGCCAGTCGAAATCGTCGTTTTCCCTGGTTGAGATAGAGGAGATCTTGTCCATGCGTGGGGATGAAGATGTCTGGTCGCATGTCACCATTAAAGTCCGCAACAATGACTCCTCCACCCACACTAATGTCAAAATACGACTCTGGGTCTTGCACATATGAATCATCAGGTTGTGAGCTGAAGTCTCCAAGGTTTTCTTCGACGGCAAAGCGATTTGATTCTGGCTTTTCGCATTGTTTGAAGGTTTCTGTGTCTGTCACTGATGACTGTGCAATGGGAAGTTTTGGGCTGAAGTGACAGCCGACAATGCCAGTTGAACCGATGGTGATTGTCAATAAGACAATTGGCGTTGGTTTGTTTTGTAAATAAGTCATGGGCCAGAGTGACATGTCTTCAATTAGTAAGTCGTCAGATTGTGATAACAGTGTACATGAACGCAAGTGTCCTTGGTGTGAAACTCCCCAAATGATGCTTTTAAAGACATCAAAACAGTGGTGAATATCGTCTTCAATTGATCCGCATTAGCAGCATTGCATTCTTCCTTTCTGGATCCATTTGCGGCACCCTCACAAGATGGCTTTGTCCTTTTACAGAGGCAATGGTATGTGAGCTGGCTCCATTTTGTGGATTCATAGCAGAGCACGGTGCAGTTTGACTTGCACATATTTTTTGAATCGAGCGACCATTGACCATGATCCAGCATTTTAATAGAAACGCATTTTAAAACATGTAGATGAGTGGTTTTATTTCGCAATATGGTGCAGAACGAGTATGAATTTTAGTGAAACCGTAGTGAATTTCGCATTGGTTTTTGGGCTTTGACACATTACAGATTTTATAAAATTGTGAAAAAAAACCAACATAACCCTCAAGTAAGACGCCCATGAAATCTCTTTTGTAAACATGGCGTCCTTGAAATACACATGTGCAGATGATTTGTAATTTTTTGATTAAACACAACGAAGTTGAAATGATTCCGGTGTTCCGTGTGGCACCGGAGCACAAAGGGCCATTGCTGGTAATTGTCCCGTCTATTTTTGGCATCGGACCAGATGTGGTGGAATACGCACACACCTTTTCTGAAGCCGGTGCCTTGGTCTATGTCTTGGATTCCTTCTGGAGAGAGAACCCTGGTCCACTCCCCATACCCAGTGGTGCGCCAAAAGCCATGGCGAGAATGCAGTCGGTGGATAGGCGTTTGGTCTTCACTGATCTATTGAGGGCCATCGAGGCTGGACAATCGGATGACCTTTGCAACGGTTCTGTTATTGTGCTTGGGATATGCTTTGGAGGACAATTTGCCGTCAAAGCGGCTCAACACATTAAAACTGAAGGCCTGGCGACTTGGCACGGTGGCCATTTGCTGTCGGTGCTTGAACCAACAAAACTAGAGGGCATTTCACTTGAAATGGATTTTGGAGAGAGTGATCCACTCATTTCAATGAATGAGGTGAAACAAATCAAAGACAGACTCATAGGGCTTTCTACCGTTAAAATTCGAACCCACGCCAACTCAGGACACGGATTTACGCACACGGGAACCATTAAGTGCAATGTGAGCGCTGCTCAAAAGGCCAAAGACGGCGTTCTGCGACTTATCAACATGTCGCTTTAAACAATTGAGACTCGTGCCTGCTGTATAGGATCCCAAACCGATGCATGAGATGATTGTCCACGACATTTTAAAGCTGAAATTGGCGCTTTGAATGTGTTGAAACCGTCAAGTTCTATTGAAGCCCTGCGTATAGTTGATGTGTTGATTTGTTGTGCATCCATAATGTTTTGGAGAAGTATGCAGAAGTTGGAACATGGGGTCACCATTGTCAGTCATTCGTAATTTTGGTCAAATAATGTCCTGAATATTTTTAATGCTGGTGAAGCTTCCACCTGTGTTCTATCTTAGTTAAAATCAACAATTTTCTTTTCAACTTCGTAGATAATCTACCCTCTGTACTGTGTGAGAATATGAACGACATCAAATGCCCTCATTGCCATCAAGCCTTTAAAATCGATGAGTCCAGCTATGCGGACATCGTTGTTCAGATCCGAAACAGCGAGTTCGAGGCTGAGGTTAACCGGCGTCTCGAATTGGCTGAAAAAGACAAGAAAAGTGCCTTGGATTTGGCCAAGTCTGAATTTCAGCAGCAGCTCATCGAGCAAAATGCCCAAAAGAACGACGAGATCAAAGACTTGCAATCCAAAATCGATGCCATCGATGCACATCACGAGCTGGTAAAGGCAGAAGCCGTCCGAAAAGTTCAAACACAATGCGATGCACTGACCAATCAACTTAACAACGCCCAAACCCAGCTTGAGAGCGCCTTGGCAATTGCCCAAGCCAAGAGCGACAAAGCAAAGCAAGAAGCCGTCGCCCAAAAAGACGCTGAGATCAATGCATTGAAGCTTCAGCTCAGTCAGCAAGAAGGCAAGCGCACGCTCGAGCTTAGTCAGGTCAGAGGCAAGCTGGATTTGGTTGAACAAAGCCATGCCCTTGCCGTTCAAAATCTCAAAGAGAGCTATGAACAAAAAATCAAAGACCGTGAAGAATCCATCGAACGCCTCAAGGACATGAAGGCCAAACTCTCGACAAAAATGGTGGGAGAAACCCTAGAACTCCACTGTGAGAATCAATTCAACATGCTTCGAGCCAGTGCCTTTCAGCGCTCGACATTCAACAAAGACAATGATGCACGCACCGGCAGCAAAGGGGACTACATTTTTCGAGAGTTTGATGAGAATGGCATTGAAGTGGTCTCCATCATGTTCGAGATGAAAAACGAGAACGAAACCACCAAGACCAAGACCAAGAACGAACATTTCTTTAAAGAACTCGACAAAGACCGCCGCGAAAAGGGCTGTGAATATGCGGTCTTGGTATCACTCCTCGAGTCAGACAGTGAACTGTACAACTCTGGCATTGTCGATGTCTCGCACCATTACCCCAAGATGTATGTGGTCCGGCCGCAATTCTTCATTCCCATCATCACGCTGCTCCGCAATGCGGCGATGAATGCCCTCAAGTACAAAGTCGAGCTTGCCCAAATTAAGGCCCAAAACATTGACATCTCAAACTTTGAGGATCAACTGCACACCTTCAAGACTGGCTTTGCTCGGAACTACGATTTGGCGTCCCGACAGTTTGAGGATGCCATCAAGCACATCGACAAGTCCATCGACCACCTTCAAAAGACCAAAGAAAGCCTGTTGAAGTCCATCAACAATTTGCGGCTGGCCAACAACAAAGCCCAAGATGTCAGCATCAAAAAACTGACCCGAAAGAACCCCACCATGAAGGAACTGTTCGACTCAGCAAGAACGTCACAGTCGGATGACTCAGATTAGCAGTTTGATTTAAGTTTGACTTTTAATTTGGTGTATGGTCCTTTTTGTGATGGGTTGACTTAGGGCTGTCTGTCAAGTGTGGATGGATTTCCAGTTCAATTTAGAACAGAACAAAGTCTCTCCAACTGGTCATGAATTTCAATCAAGACTGGAATAAGTGTGGTTGAGTATTCGTATTGACACACACTGTTGTTCTCGTTGAGCATTTCCAAATGGTTTACAATGGGTACTGGTTCCAGAGGAGATAAGAATGTTTGCATTATGGATGGGGCTACAGATGGTCATGGCAAATGATTTTTCAATTGCCCATGACACTGTGCTTAATCCTCATCAACAGTCTTTTATACAAACAGTCAATCAGCGCAGTGTAAAGTCTGAGGCTGGTTTTCAACGGTACAATACCCGTACCATTAAACACCATTGGACCTACAGCATTCGTGAGTCTTATGCTGAGATTGAATCGAAGTTGAAGGCCGCAGGAAAAACAACGGTCTTCAATTTATACAGAAGCGCGACTGAAGCGTACAGCCCAAATGAATTGGTCATTTTACCTAAATTGAGTTTGGTGACAGCAGATGAGTGGCATCAACTTCTTGAACAGGCCCCAGAAAGCTTGCTTGTTGGAGATGTGCCCCAAGAAATACTCGAGGATTGTGCTGCACACGGTGTCCGTCCAAAGAATCTCTACATTACAGGTGAGCGACGCCTGACCAAGCGATTACGGGACTGTTTTCCAAAGACAACGCTTTTTATTGAAGGCGTGATTCACATTGAGCCTGACCATGAAGATGACTTTTTGAACACAGAACATCTGCCCATGAAGCTCATGGTATCTCCAAAAATGGATTCCGGCTCGGCGTCCATCCTGAAGAGATTTGGGAGTTCCGTTGTGATTTTGAGCCATCAATTGCCCAATTGGTTCGACTCCATCTATGCAGAAAGCCATTGGAAGAGCCTCCACTTACCAGAGTTGACCAGCCTAAATACCGAATCTGCAACATCGATCATGGCCAAGCCATTTGGGAAGGTCCACTTGGACGGTATAACCACCCTCAATGAAGACATCGCTGGTGTTTTGACGGGCACCGAGTCGCACCACCTTGCGCAATTGGCCATGCCGAACTTGGCTCTGATGTCTCCAAAATCCTTGGGGCGGCTGACAATGCACATCGAAAGTCTTTCGGTAGGGCCCATTCCTTGGACAGCGAAGGAGGTCCGCGCCGTTCAAGGCACATCTGGTGACATCATCAGCTACGGCACAGAGGTCATGACAGAGAGAGCAACAGATTTGCTGTTTGACCGCCGTCAAAAAGACAGCCGTTCTTTTCACTTTGTCAGCGCCAAGATCAGCGACCCCACTGTACTAGAAAAGGTGGGTTCAATTCAGTATTTTATGGGTCTCCACCGTGGGCTGAACCACAAAGATCAAAGAACCATTGTTGACTTCACATTCGACGAGTGGAACATGGGCTTGATTTCACTTCTGGAGCCTCTGCCCAGAGACAGCAATCATTTCAAGGTTGACATTGCAGAAAATACCCTCAGATCCTTCACATCCTCGAACGGGTATGGCTTAGGTGGTACAAAGCCATTGGAAGTGATGAAGGCCATTGCGGAGAATGATGGGCTCTGGTATGTCCATGATTGCCATTTTAAACAGAACTGTTTTAATGTCCATCAAAATGGAATCACCAAGCCATACACAGCATACTTGGTCGACAATTACGACAATCTCAAATTGGGGGGGACCTTTACCAATGAGGCGTTGGAGGTCCTCACAGGCTTTAGGGGAAGCCTTGAGATTGACATGACGGTGCTGACCCCTGAACAGGCTGCGATTTTGGCGAAGGGGTCCTTTTCAGAATTGTCTGTGGGTTTTGAAGAAGCGTCCTTGGCTGCCCTAAATGAGTTTATCGGCTATCCAGGCAAGCTTAACCTTCCAGACCAGCTCCATTACAACCGAACGGTCCAGCACATTATGCTGGCCACAGGGCAAATCGATTCTCCTCAAACATGGGAGCCAGAATCATTGATGTATTTGGATAAGGTTGAGCTTGACAGCATATCGATTTCAACCCCCAAAGCACTCACTCCTGAGCAACTTCGTTCAGTGGCTCAGTTTAAGGGGGTGCTTTACCTTAATTTGAATGTCCCCCAAACCACGGATGACCCAAGCCAGCAGCTTCCTCAATATCAAGTGACGCAGCAGATGCTGGACATCATTGCGACCTCACAAGCGAAGCGGCTTGTGCTGTGGCTACCGGTCAGCGACCATTTAGATTGGGCTGTGTTATCGCAATTTGAAGGTGGATTGTCTGTTTACGCTGGCCCGGGCAGACCAGAATGGTTTGAGCCTCTTGTCACGAACGATCAGCTGCATTTGTACCCGACAGTCACACCGAGTCTATTGAAGCTGATCGATCAATACAAGGGATCTGAGCTCAGTCTTGGTGCTTTTGTGTTGACGGATGCGCTTTCTCAGCGAATGGTTAAGCAGACCTATGCCATTGGTGTGTCCGCACTGAATGTGGATCCTGCAGCCATCAAAACGCTTCTTGCGGCAACAGACAAAGAGAACATGTCGGTCGAAACATCTGCCACATCAGAATTGTGCTGGACACACATTCAAAACTCGATTTGTTACACAGACATTTGGGATGTCTATGAAGACGAAGACGACCCCTAAGGTTTTCAATCAACGCCATTATTGATGACTAAGGACTCATTGACTGATCAAGATGCGTGAGCATTTCGGTGGTTTAATGGCCAACAAAGGCAATTGTCATTCTGCTCAGTTCCACCAAAAACATTTTTGGTATGTCTGTTGTTTCGGCCTTTGGAATGGCTATGAAATTTCCAAAAAAAAAATTGAGATTGCCTTCCCTATTTCTAACAACTGCTTCTCCTTCTTGGTGTGCGCCTCATAAGAAGCCATTTGGTCAATGTTGATGGTGTTTGCGTCTGGTCGCCTCACACTCAAAATGATGAGTCCTTTGTTACTGCACCTTTTAATGAGGCGTTTGCTTCGTTTGTGTGGTGAATGATGGACATCGAACAGCTGTATCTGCAGAGATGTCAAATTTCAACGCATTGAGTCATTGAACTTGAGATGCATTCTTTGTATACTAATGTCATCGAACCTTTAGACAAAGGAGCACCTGTGTCCGTCAACATCAACGCCAAAAAGTTGACCACCTTGTCTCAAACGACCATCAAGGGGTTGCTAGAAGGAGGGACAAATGGATGGTTTTTGGTTGAAGCATCCAAAGGAGCCTATTTCTTTCTGATTGACAAAAAGCAAACTTCTGCGGCCAAGTTCAGATCTCCAAGAATAGCAAAGGCACTCCTCGAGCGCTATCGAATAGATGCGGCCAAAGTGACAGAGAAATCTGAGTTTCTTGCGGGAACAGTCGGACTGGCTGAGGGCAATTATGAGTTGGTCATAGCCATTAAAAGAAACGGTGCCGGAAAGAGCACTTTGCGCAGTGTAATGAAAGAGACGGGCTTTAAAAAAATCCTAAAGAAAGCTACCATTGTAAAGACCCATTCACTGTCGATATCGGAACAACCCCTCACAGCAGAAGAAGCCGCAGAAGTTGAACAGGAAGAAAGAGACAAAGATTTGTTGAGTACTGCCGGAGAAGCATTGTCGCTGAATGACAAAGAAAAAAATGCTTTCCGAACGGCCATATGGGTCAAAGACAACTGGTCTAAAATCTACACTGCCGGAACCCCTAGTTCAGCAATGGAAGATTTTTATCAGACTTGTTTGCGTCGACTAGAAAAGTTTAAAAGCCAAAAATTGTACCGGATTTTTGAACCGAAATACTGGAAAAAGAAGTTTCAAAATGTACAGAACCCCTTATTGGATCGACTCGGCACTTACCGGCACACCAAGCACCAAAACGAAATTTTGATAAGCGTTTGTCAATCCCAGTTGGAGCGCATTCAACAAGAGGCCGAAAATGAAGACATTGAAGCCATTGTTTCGGAGTTGTATGATACCGACTTTGTAGAAGCCTTTACGGGTTTTAATCAAACATTGGCCGATCTTGGTTTTTCAAAAACAGAGATCCCAGAGATCTTGAGTGCCTTTGGTCCAAACAATGTCGATGAGTTCAATGAACTTTTTATGCAGTGTGGTTCGGATACCAAAGCATTGAAATCTCTGTTGAAATCCATTGGGCACAACAGCTGGGTCCGTCTGCTGATAGCCCTTGACCAAATCGAAGCAGTCTAGCTTTTGGAGGACTGATGAATCGACCCAACTTAGCCAAAGCCATTCAAATGTGCGGATCTGTCAAAGCGCTTAGCTCAGCATTGAAAAAGCACGAGAAAGCGGGCTTGACCCAAGCCATCGAGTTTGCAAAAGAGGTAAACTGGGACCAAGAACTTTGGCTGAAAAGGCTTAAAAGAGAAGCTCGCAACAGAAACCCCGTGACAGAAACCAGCATTCTACTCTTTTCTCATCCAGACTTTCGACGCATATTGTACGAGGAGGACAGTCGGCTTCAATTGCGCGACGCCATCGAGATAAAAGTCAGAATTGACATCAAGGTAAAATCAGCAGAGGAGTTGGAATATGGACTGGACAATCCCTACATTCTCGCTCAAATCGCAAATGTGGGAAACTTTGACCATTTTAAAACGAAAATAAAAGCCAAATACAAGGTTTTGTTGAATGATTACTATGATGAACAGATTTCTCCTGAAGAATATGCGGCACATTATGCGCCCATGTTAGCAAAATTGGAAGCGGCCATTGAACTTGAAAAGGAATGTGTTATCGAACGCGCTGGGGCCACGGCACGACGCGAAATGGGGCTTAAAACCCATGTGAAGTGGAGATCGAGAGAACGAAAAATAACCGGCACCTTGGCCGTGTTGGGAACCGCAGCGTCTGTTGCGAGTGCATCCGTCGCAACAACGGCGACTGTTTTGAGTATGGGTGGCACTGTATTGGCAGCGGGTTTGTCGATTCACTCTGCGACCAAGTCCCTCATCAACACATATCACCACTTAAATAGTTTTTATGTGGGCTACCAAAAGAGTTTAGATCGAGCGACGGCTTCACTCAGATTTATGCAAAATACAATCGCCGGAGGCGATATGCAGGGGCGAAGTACCGAAGCTCACCATGTGGCACAGGCCATGGGTCAGGTTTTGGTGGGTGACATCGCCGAACCCTATAAAAGAGCCAAAAGACATTTTGAAAATGCGGACTACAGGCTTGGCAAAATTGAACTCAAATTGCAAGACATGGGTTCGCAAATCAGTGCGGTGCTCCGTGAAACGGACACCCTCAACCGGTTGCTGCAGATAAGACAGGAAGAGATTGGTAGACTAATGACCAACAATTCAGAACAACAAAATGCAATTGCGTCGTTGGTCTCAAACATTGAACGCCTGAAAGGCCAGCTGACCGCACTTGAAACGGCACTTAGTTTGATGCTGACAGCCCTGTCAGGCATGGCTGAGCCAATTCAGACATCCATGCAGCAACTCGAGGCTGTCAGAGAGTCCTTGGTAAGCTTAAAGCCGACCAAGAGAGCTGGTTTTGCGTGTTTTTTGGTTGCGGCAGTGGCAGG
Source organism: Myxococcota bacterium (assembly GCA_036146655.1). Taxonomy (GTDB): domain Bacteria; phylum Myxococcota_A; class UBA796; order UBA796; family UBA796; genus JAYYJC01. Next base: position 13,341 of record JAYYJC010000163.1, read on the forward strand.
AGCGATCACTGGCGGGTTGTCGTATGCCTCCAAACAGCCAGAGATGTTCAACATGCGGTTAGGGGCCATCAATAACAGTATGGAAAGTTTGGATGGCGCCCTCTCTTGGGTTTCCTTCAGTTTGGGGGTTGTCGTTCCGGTATGGGATTTTGCCCGAGACCTGATGCATGGTGTGGAAGCATAGATTGCGCCCTCAAACTGGGCCCCAGGTAGCGGTGCAAATAATCTAAGTCAAAACGGTATGACTTCAACGGGTAGATTTGTCATGGGTCATGCACGAGGTGTGGTCTTCATTTAATATTAATTGGGATATGTAAATCTTACATTCTGGCAGAATCCGTTGCTTTTGGAGTGGGAATGTCCGTCAAACAAGTCAAATTTTCATATACAGCGAAGGAACGGCAGTGGGTGGGAAATGGTTTTCATGTGCACCCTCTTTTGCGGCCATCACCTCAGTTAAATCGCCACATCAATCCATTTATTCTGTTGGATTACGGTGCTCCAAAGCATTTTACACCGACAAAGACCCGTCGAGGCGTTGGGGAGCATCCCCACCGTGGATTTGAAACGGTCACATTTGCTTATCAAGGTTCAGTGGAACACAGAGATTCATCGGGTGGCGGCGGTATCATACATGCGGGTGATGTTCAATGGATGACAGCTGGCAGTGGTGTGGTCCACGATGAATTTCATTCTGCTGAGTTCTCCCAGACGGGTGGCATTTTTGAAATGGTCCAAATGTGGGTGAATCTCCCCAAAATACACAAAATGACGAAACCCAAATATCAGGGAATTCAAAGTCAGGACATCCCGATTGTGGATGTGGGTAAGCACACAAAAATCCGCATCCTTGCCGGAGAATGTCAGGGGGTCAAAGGTCCAGCGTCCACATTTACCGTCATCAACATGTTTGATATTTTAGGAACCCATCCCGACACCCTTCAGATCGATTTGATGACAAACACCAACACCATTTTGTTGATTTTAAATGGTGAAGTGGTGCACCAAGGTCAAGAATATCCCACACACAGCATCTTGATTTTTGACCGCGGGGGGACAGACTTGACCTTCGATACTTCAGAGGATTTTAAAGGCCTGTTGCTCAATGGCGAACCGATAGACGAGCCCATTGTTGCGCACGGTCCATTTGTAATGAATACCCGTGAAGAAATAATGCAGGCGATGGTTGATTACCAGAATGGCAAAATGGGAAGGTTGTGAGTTCTGACATGAGCCAGCGGCATGCACTGCAAATTGAGTGCTTGTGGCTTTAGCCACACAGACATGTGGTACATCGGATGGCACTAAAATCGAATGCCATTGGACTTTGGACTGTGAGAAAGACTTGGCCCGCAATGGCTGAAATGAATACTTCTAGAAAAGGGAACCGTCGGATTTCAAGATGGAATCCGTTTGGTTGTTCCATAGGAGACCGGCGCGTATAATGGCTTTTCTATTTGCAACCCTGATGGCCTGCAGTGGTGATACAGGCAACACCAGCGATCTTGCACTTTCCGATGCCTTTCCTGCGGCCATCGATGAACCCGCACAACTGGATCGCGTTGGCACTTATGCTCATGTCTTTCCCGACTCTCCTAAAAGAGTCATCTTTCTCGGAGACAGCATTACGGCTGGAGCAGGTGCATCGAACGACGATGCAGACTATGCAAGCCTGTTGGTCAACAACACCAATGCATGGCCTGAGTGGAATGGAATAGACCTGTCGACTCGCTTTCCAGAGATTGAAGTGGTCGATGTCAGCGAGGGTGGTGCATGGACGGGAACCCTTCTTAATCGCCAAATAGAGTACCTTGAAGAGCAGCTGGAACTGCCGATTGATGGGGAGACACTCGTTGTCATCACCGTGGGGGGGAATGATCTTCAAAGTGTTTTACTCGATCCCAGCGGTGTTGACGAGAGACTTGAAAAAACGGTCGACAACTGGAGACAGATCGCTGAGTACTTCCTTGACGAACAGCGTTTCCCAGACGGCAGTACACTCCTGATGGCCAATGTCTATGAGCCGACAGATGCCGTAGGTCAGGTGGACGATTGTTTCTATGGTCTCAACATCTCGATTT
>JAYYJC010000164.1:0-10000 GCA_036146655.1 Myxococcota bacterium
GCAGCAGACTATCGACGCTGGACTTATTCCTCTACAATGAGAACCACACTGTCAGGTTCCGAAGCGGTTGGAGATGGCGAAGGATTCAGATCAGACATGTATCTTTATGCCACGGGTGGCGATGTAGACTATCTTGAGGCCAGAGGCAATGCCTACTGGGGCAATTACCGTATCCAAGAACACTTCGACTCCGTTGGGATGGACTTGGTGCTTTCGGGTGAAAATGGTGCTGGACCCGATGATTGTACGCTCGAACCAAAAGGGTGGTTTGGTATTCGAGACGAAAATGCCTACTGGTATGATTTGGTCTTTATGCCCAAAGACGCAGACGACACCACAGACTACCTCAGTGACGAACACAGCGTCTGTGATGGTTGTGGCACGCTCTATCTCAGAGGTATTGAAACTGAAAACTACGGTACCATATGCCCCGACTTTTCCAATCTCTGGATCGATGATGTGGTTTCGTTGCCTTCAGCGGATGACTTTCTATTAACCCTCCAACAAATCGAGGAACTTGGACAATGATGTTTTTCTCTTCTGGTATTCTGGGCATGCTCTTCAGCTGCGCACCAGCCCCCGAACAAAATGACAGTTTAAAGCTACTCCCCCCAAGAGAGCAGCTCATTCGACTTTCTGTCGATCTGAGAGGTGTTCATCCCACGGAAGATGATTTAAGCGCCATTGACAACGCACCACATCTATACGAAGACTTTGTCGACCGCTATCTGGAAGATCCACGGTATCTCGAACGAATGCGTCAAGTTTTCAATCAAAGATTTCTCACCAGAACAGGCGCCAACTATGGACAGATGGTTCAAGGTTACTCCAATGTTCAGGTGGCATCTGCAATCGGCGATGAACCCCTTCAGTTGCTCACCCACATCATCAAAAATGACTTGCCTTACACAGACATTGTGACCGCAAACTACACCATGGCAAACCCAGTTCTAGCTCAAGTCTGGGAACTCCAAACAGAAGCCGCAGAAAGTGGATGGACATTGGCACACTACACAGATGGAAGACCACACGCAGGTATACTTTCAATGAATGCCATGTGGCAACGGTACCCGTCTGAAGGTGGAAATGCCAACCGTCACAGAGCAAACGCAGTCTCTAAGGTCCTTCTCTGCGATGACTACTTGTCACGGCCTGTTGTGATTTCTCGGGCTGCAGTAGACCAGTTGACTCAGGATCCAGAAAATGCCATTGCAGACAACCCCTCGTGTCAATCGTGCCACTCATCACTCGATCCACTTGCATCTCACTTCTATGGCTTCTTCCCCATTGAGGAAGAAGACGACACCACGGTGTATAAACCAGAGAATGAAGAAGGTTGGCGAATGTATACAGACAAAGAAGGGGCTTACTTTGGCATCCCCACTGCAAACCTTGTGGAGCTGGGTGAAGCGATTGCCGAAGATCCTCGTTTCGTAGACTGCGCCGTAAGGACCGCTTGGGAAGGCCTCACTCAGCGCGATTACACAGACGCAGACTGGTCTGAGTTCCAGCGTCACAGAGATGCCTTTGAGGCATCTGAGTTGTCCGTTCGTCATTTGACCCGTTCGATTGTGATGTCGGATGAGTATCGTGTCAAAAATGTTGAAGACGATGAACTGTCAGAACGGTTGTCTGGAGTTAAGGTTGTAAATCCGTATCAATTGTCCAACATCATCGAAGACATCACTGGTTACAGCTGGACGATGAACGGAGTCAACATCCTCACCAATCAAGGATTAGGTGTACCCGTACTGTTGGGTGGTTTGGATGGCGACAATGTCAGCAAGCGCAACTATAATCCCTCTGTTGGGCTGTCATTTGTTCAGGAACGCTTGGCACAAGCCGCAGGGTGGCATGTTGCACAGCATGATTTGTCACCTGACAGAGAAGGTGAAGCCATTTTGCTCCACTATGTCACTTACAAAGACACACCAGACAACAATCCAGAGGCATTCGAAACGCAAATTGAGTTCCTTTACCTCCGTGCAACTGGTAAACCACTGGCTGAAGATGGAACCGAAACCCAAGAGTTAATGCAACTTTGGGATCAACTTCACTCCATCAAAGCCTCTCCAACCCTCGCATGGGCAGGCATCGTGTCTGCTGTCTTGCGTGACCCATCCATCATTGTCTATTAATGCCACTTCTGGCAAGGAGAAAAACCATGTATAGCTCACGACGTAAGTTTATTGGTGCATCAGCCGGAATGGCAGCATTGGCCGGATTGGGTTGGCATCCCAGTATGGCGAGAGCCGCTCAAGGCGAACGAAAATTCCTCTTCTTTTTCGCTGGAGGGGCTTGGGACACCACAACTGTATTTGATCCGCATTACAACACGGACTTCATTGACATGGACCCAATGACTCAACCGCAGACCATCGGGCGTTTGACTTTCACAAGCGGAGATGACCGTCCAAATGTCAGCAGATTTTTTGAGCGCTGGGGCAGACGGACAGCCGTCATTAACGGCCTTGACTCCCACTCAGTAGGTCACGCCTCAGGGACTCAGTTGACGCTTACAGGAACATCTGCAAGTTCCTACCCTGACTGGCCAACAGCCCTTGCGGCCAATGGCCGAGGTGAATACCCACTGCCCCACCTGGTGTTTTCAGGTCCATCCATACCCGGTAATTCGGGTTCAGCCGTCGTCCGAGCAGGTGGTGGAACATTAATGGACATGATTAACTCTGCGATTAACGGGAACATCGATAACCCAGTGCCAACATTTGATCCGCCAGCAGATGCCATTATCGATGCATTTGTTCATAAGCGAATCGCAAAATTTGCGGCTCAACACGAAATAGCAGGTGGAGAAGGTTACCGAAGGGCTGGCTCATTCCTCAATAATACAGATAGAGCCATGGAGATTGAAGGCCGACAGTTTGAAGCAGGCCTTGGTGAATTGGGCAATACCATGCTAGATCAAGCACTAAAGGCCACCGAAATGATGCGTTTGGGACTAACCCGTACCGCAATGATTGGAATTCCCGGTGGTTGGGATTGTCACGGCGGTGTTGGCGTGAATGCTGGACAATTTGATAATTTCTTCTTGGCATTGGATGTTCTGATGGAGCGTCTGTCAACCACGCCAGGTCTATCCACCCAGTGGTTGGCCGATGAAGTGGTTATTGTTGCGCAAAGTGAGTTTGGACGAACACCACTATTAAATGGGGGTGGTGGAAAGGACCACTGGCCATTTACCTCATCCATCGTGATTGGTTCTGGCGTGAATGGCGGCCGGAATCTGGGTGCAACTGATGACGCACTTATCGGCATGCCAATCGATTTCCAAACTGGACAGTCAGATCCTGGCGGCAAAATGTTGGGAACCGAAAATCTTGGCGTGGCCTTGTTAAAACTTGGCGGATTAGATACCGATAAGTTTCTACCAGGCATTGAACCCCTCAATGCCCTTTTGGCTGACCCGGGCGCGTAACAATGATCTTATGGCTGCTTATCCACATCGGTTGTGGAAGCAAAGAGACCGATACAGCAATCAATGGATGTGACCGTTCACCTCCACTCACCTATGCAAACTTTGGTCGCGGCTATCTCGACAAACACTGTGTCGGATGCCATCACTCTCTACTCCCACAAGACATGAGAGAAGGCGCTCCGCTTGGCGTGGATCTTGATACACTCGAGTTTTCACTTCAGTGGGCAGATCGCATAGAGGCACGCGCCACTGGTGAAGTGCCCACCATGCCTCCTGGTGGCGGGCCAACTGAGGACGAACGGGAAATGCTAGAAGAATGGCTTCGTTGTGAGCTGTTGCCAGATGCAGCTGAATACGCCGAGATACACAACCAATGATTGCGCTCTTCCTTTTCGCTTGTAACGAGTTTACCGTTAATAAACAGGACGATCCCGATCCTGTGGCACAACCGGATGACAATTGGGATCCTTTTGGTCAAACACCTGATTGGAACAACTGTACCCGGGGCTATCATGGGTCGTACTACAACTTATCGATCAACCATCCTGATATTGAGCCCGAGCAAGAACTTTTCCCTTCTGAGGACCCCAATGGACTCGACTGGTTTGATGACCAATACCTTGCATTCCAACGTTTTGACAGTTCACTGGACTACGGACAAAATTGGTGGCCTGTCGACGAGAACTTTGCAGAAGATCCACAATATTTTGCTGTCAAATGGACGAGCTGGCTGCGCGTTTACGAAGATGCGACCCTTGAGTTCTCTTATGGGGCGTCGGACGATTTTTGGTTAATCGTCGACGGGGAGATACGCTTCTTGGATGTCGGGTTACACGAATTTACACCGTCTGTCATGACACTAGAGTTTGAGTCAGGACAATACCCAATAGAGATCGTCTATGCCCACCGTTCGGGCTCTGAAAATGGCCTTCGATTTAGACTGATCGAAAGCGACAATGCAGCCATTTGTTATCCAGAATTTGATTAAGTCTTATTGAGCAGTCCAAGCAAGCTTCAACCGGTCCGCCATAAATACAATGTCAATACGCTGTGTCAAAGATTGCTCTTCTTTAAATAGTCGTTCGATGGAGTCGATGGCCTCTTCATATTCGTCCTGGTCCTGTCGCAGGGCAGCCATTTGACCTTTGGCATTCCAAAATGAAAATTGATGGATGGCTGACTGCTTATTTGGAAGGTGGGCCAACTCTTCGAGCAACATTGAGGCATCAGTCCACTTCTTTTGCTTTGCTGTGGCCTCTATTAAAAGACTCAGTGTTTCAGCCTGTTTAAAATGAAAGGCCTTTTCTCGGACCACCTGCATGCAGCGAAGACCTTTTTCATACGCCCTGTTAATGTTACCCTCGACCAAGGCCAAGAGGGTGCCCACCATCGAACACATGTGCTCAGTAATGGGATGCGGGTACTGAACCAACAACTGCTCGGCATAACCAAGAAACCGTGCACATGACTGTCTTTTGTTTTGTACCAGCAACAAAAGAGCAATATTGGCGTAGACAATGGCCATGATCCGTCTGGCAGACTTTTTCTTGGCCTGCTCAAGAGCTCTCAAGAAATAACGCTCAGCCTTCGGCAATTGGTTTTGATATGCCGCACAAATGGCTAAGTTCATCCATAGTAAATCTTCTCTTGCCAACAACTTCATCTGATGAGATAAGTTCAAGGCTCTGCGATAAAATCGTTCGCCGGTAATGGCATTGTTGCTGCGAATAGCAACCAAGCCAAGTGTACTCATGGCACGCTGGAGATTTGGCCAGTCTTCAATAGAGACTAAAATCCGTGCGGCACGCTCAAGCGCTGCTGTGGCTGCAGCCATTTCAGACTGCTGGCAGAGCAAATATCCGTAATCAATTAAAGTGAGCGCCACAAGGTGCCTTGACCGTGCAAACTCAGCAATCTGCATTGACCGTTCATAGGCTTCATAGGCATCTTCGTATCGGCCCATGTCGGTGTAACAACGCAACACATTGAGTTCGAGTTCACATTCTATTTTAGCGTTGTCCTTAACTTTAAGATACGACAAGCCACGATTGTACCAATCCAATGCCGTTTCGTATTGGCTGGTCAACCGTGAATATATGCTCATCTTTCCGGCCAACCGTGCTTTAAGTCTAAAGTCGATGCCTTCCTTCTCTATCACACGGCTCACCATTTTGGGGATGCTCGGATGCGGTCCGGACATTAGATAAAGTTCACATAAGCCAAGGACCAAATCGCCCCAAAATGTCAACCAGCCATAATGCTGTGCATGCTGAATACATTGCAAAATATTACGGCGCTCTGCTTGAAGTCTATGGTAATGCAAAGACCAATCGATGTGAGCGGTTCGAATAATGTGCAATACGCTCAAGTACTTGGTCAACCGTCGGCGTGATTCCAGCAGGACCTGTGCATCGACTTGCCTACTGGCATACTTTCGAATGATTTGCAGCATCCTAAATCGAAGTTCGGGACCCGTTCTGTCCACACTTAAGAGGGACTTTTGGATTAATCCATCCAGTATATCCAAGACCCAAGGGGAACTTGGTGTTGCAGACAAATCGACAATGCTCTCGACCATAGCAATCGAAAACCCATCCACACACACACTCAACTGACCCAGAACCAAGACCTCCGTTTCTGTCAAGCCCTGCCATGACAGTGCCAAAGTATCACGAATGGCCGTTGCCTGTGATAGGGTGTTTCGCTGAAGATGCTGAAGGGCTGTGGCAGGAGATTGTTCTTGTAATTGATGTGCGGTCAGCAGGATTGCGAGGGGATGTCCTTCAAGTAGGCGCACTATATTTTTTAATACTGGAATGTCAGGGTCACCAAATTTTTTGGACTCAACGGACTGAATTAACAACTGGTAAGCGGAACCGTCTTTAAGTGGACCAAGTTCAATGATCTGTTCTTCTTCAAGGTTAAGGCGTTCTCTGGTGCATAGCACAATGCTCAGGGTGGGATTGCGATGTCGCCAATCATCAAGAACTTCCCGCAGCAGAGGCAATATTGTCTCAGGGGCATCGAGAACCAGAAGCACATTTTCTTGAGTTGAAAACAGTTCTGGTATCACATCGGACAACTTCGGCACATTAAAGGCATGAACGGCCCCAGTGAGTTGCAACAAAAACTCCGCCAATTCATCAAGTGAGTTCAATTCACGCGCTGGGACCCACCAAATACTTTCGAAGCGATCGGCAAACTTCATGACGAAATGAGACATTAACGCCGTTTTTCCAATACCGGCTGTTCCTTTGATGCTTAAAAGTGAACCAGGATCGCTTAAAAAACCTTCAAGGGTATGTAAGGCTTCATGTCGCCCAACGAAAGAAGTTGATTGCGCTGGCACAGGTGGAATGGTGTAAATGTCACTTTGGGTGTCATCAATTCCTTTGGGCATCATTGCAGTCATCGACTTTACCTCTTCGACTGGAAACAACCAATCCTCAAGAGATGGGCCACTTGCTTTAATTGAGCGAATGGCGTTCAATGCTTCAGCGGCACTGGAATAACGAGTATTGAGATCTGGACTCAGACACCGCTTTAAAAATAAGTACAACTCTGGATTCTGTTGACGCCATTGCTGAACAACTTCTATTTGCTCAAACTTTGAGTCAATGCTTTGTACACGAAGCAAGACCGCCAGCCCAGTAACGCCTTCCAGAACTCTTCGACCAGTAATTAATTCAAAGAAGATGAGCCCAAGAGAGAACAAATCAGACCGTCCATCAACCAGTTCGCCTCTCGCTCCTTCCGGTGACATGTAAAATGGGGTTCCATAAATTCCTGTTTTTTCAGCTGTGTCCTGCCCTTGTTTCTTCGCAAGACCAAAGTCAGCAATTTTTGGAATCGCAGAACTTGATATTAAAATATTTGATGGTTTAATGTCTCGATGAACCACACCAGACGGACATGTTGGAGATTTGAAACCATGGGCATAGCGCAATCCCCTCAAACAGCCTTTGATAATATCTATGGCCACAGTCAGTGGAACGGGGGCTCTACCCATAATGTCCTTTACTGAGGGGCCATCCATCAACTCCATCACCATATAGTGCGCAGAATTGATCTCTATGAGTTCAAATACAGTCACAATGTTGACATGTTGAAGCAGCCCACCCAATTGGGCCTCACGGATCAAATCTTCTCTATGTTTTTCTGAGTTTCGACCAATGTGGACAGACAGTGACTTCACTGCCACATGCTTTCTAAAGCCAGCAGGTCCATGCAAAACAGCTTTGTACACCTCGCCCATGGCACCTTTTCCAAGGCTTTGCTTAATGACATAGCGGCCAAGAGTATGATCAAGCTTCATGAGATTATCCAGCGTCACTTACAGGTATATTAAGAAGTTTATGGACTCTGTTTAACTGAAAATGTAAATCTGGCCTTTGGGCTTCAAACTCGTTCAAAAGTTCCTTGGCTTTTATCAATGCAGATTGTGTTCCCGCATGATTAAACTGTTGAGCATAAATCACAGCACCCGCACACAGACAAATGAGATGCTGTGCGGTGTGCTGCCCAGACAGTTTAGTGGCTTTTTCAAGCATTTCAATGGCAGCTTCACTCTTACCGGTTCGCGCAAGGGCCTCTGAATAAAATGCCATCACATCTGCTGCTTGATGATGAACACCTTGTTCGTTGAGAATCCGCAGCGCATCTTCAAATGCCATCAATGCCTCATCCACCTTCCCTGTATACAAATGATTCATCCCATCCACTTTTAATAAGGTGTGCAATGCAATTGCATGATTCTGTCCATCCAGCATTTGATAGCCTTCAGAAATCCAAGCCCGAGAGGCCTCAGAGTCTTCTTCAAGGAGGTGAAGCATAGCGGTATTGGCATATAGCAACGCCAGTGGTTGTTTGGCCTGCAGGGAATGATACCTCTGATAGGCGTGTGCAAAATACTGCCGCGCTCGTGTCAACTTTCCTGTCATGATGGCAGTCAAACCAAGATTCATCCAAAGATGGTCTACGCGGTCAAGAAGCTCGGCTTCTTGCATAATCTGTAATGCATTTTCAAAAAAGCGTTCCGCTTCAACTGGACGCCCACATCTAAGATGAGTCACGCCAATAATGGACAGGGCTGATACCGAGTTTACAGGGTCTTTAAGAGACCAGAGAATGCTTGCCGCATGCTTCAAACGCTCTAATGCATCTTCTACCTTACCCTGCTGCGCATACGAGTACCCCTCCGCTTTCGCAAACAAACCGATGCGATGCTGTAGCGTTGAATCACTTTGAAGCTTGCGAAACTTATCTACAGCTTCTCGAACATGCTCAAAACGACCGATATCAGTGGCTGCATAAATCGACTCCGTGTATGCATCAAGCAAACCGTTTGAATCTTTAATCATCGATAACAGGCGTATGGCCTCAGACAATTGTTGGAGTGAATCTGCAAACTGTCCTTCCAGCCTCAAGGTGGTACCATACAAAGTAAGTAACCGACCAAACTCCCATGGTGGCAATCGCTTCATCCTCAAAAGTGGAACCACAAGTTGATTGGCTTGCTGTGTTTCACCAGCCAACAAATGAACCTCAATGGCACAGATCGCATTTCGAGCCGCCAATCGTACCCAGCGGTTATCAATCGAACGGCGCATGGCACTCAAAAACTGGGCCTGCTGTATTTCTCGTTGTGCAAGATAAGCCCCATACTGCTCAAACTTGGTGTTAAATCGAGCATCTGACCACCCAGCATAATAAGCGGCGTGTCGAATCTGAGTACTCTGAGCGTCTCGTTCAGACAAGCGTTCATTGACAAAAGCGTGCACATAACGCAACATCCCAAAATGGGGTGTACCATTCACTTCATGTGAATAAAGCCATGAATGATTGTAGAGTACACCCAAAATATCGAGCAGCATGGGTCGAGATGCAGCAGGTGGTAAGCGAATGACTGACTCGGCGGCCTCCACAGAAAAAATCCCAGCCATCACACTGAGCTGTACACAAGCCAGCTTGGCAAAGGGCCCAAGCTTTCTCCACCATGGAAGCAATTTTTTATTCAAGGGATTGGTCGAGCTTTGTTCAATAATTTTATTTGAAACGGCAGTCATACTTGCCAGTAGATCATGCGAAGATAACGCAGATGCTGCGAGTTCAACTGTCAGAGGATGACCATCTAAAATCTGAAGAAAAGATTGAAACGGCACCGACTCAATGTCGATTTCGGCTGTAGAAATAGCTCGCCTATTCAACCGATCATTCAAAACTTCAACGGTATGTTCGGGACTAAGACGCTTGAGTTCAAGTACATGTTCATCAGGTATCTTTAGTCGAATTGGACTTGAAAACAACCAAACCGCTCTTGGATTGGCAGACTGCCAAATGTCTAGAATAGCAATAAAATCAGAATGATGTGGCATCACACCGTCAAAACTCAGCAGAATACGATCCATCTCCGAGAGGTGATTTTTGATTTGCTGAACTGTTTTATCAAGGCTTTCTGTCGGCTCAAGGTTTAACGCCGCACAAAAGGAGTCAACCCAACTAGAGGTACCAGAGTTCCGCATTTTAAGTAAAAGAACACCATCATAATCTCTGTGTATGCCAGCC
>JAYYJC010000165.1:0-14076 GCA_036146655.1 Myxococcota bacterium
AAAAACTCTATCAAAAATCGACTCTTACCGATTCCTGGCGCACCAGTAATGCAAATGCAATTTGCGCCCCCTTGAATGAGGCCCTTCAATTTAACGGTATCGTGCTCACGCCCAGCAAATAGATTCACTGGACAATCGGGATTAAACTCAGGAAGATTGGTTTTAGATGAAGAACTTTGAAGGGTTGTCAAATAAGAGAGATTTTGAGATGTGGTGGCCAATGTTTCCGCTTGAATAATGGTGTACAAATCTGCACCACCAAAGTGGGGTAAAGCCCTTAAATCACGAAGAAGAGACCCTGCAGACAAGTATCGATCATCTTTGCTGTGTCTCAAGCACTTGGTCAAAATGGGCAACATTTCTGGCATGGTTTGATTAATGTGGTCTTTGAATTCTGACCCAAAAATTAAATCTTCAACGGTTTGGATTTGAGCCAAGATCTGATAAGTTGACCCGCCCGTAAACAAGCGTTTGCCAACAATCATCTCATAGGTCAATGCCCCAAGTGCAAATAAGTCTGCTCGGCCATCAATCTCTCCAGGAGTCATCTGCTCAGGTGACATGTATGCAGGTGTTCCCCTTAAAACAGAATCATCAGCGTTATCGAGCGCCACAGCTCGTGCAATTCCCAAATCCGCAATTTTGACCAAACCATGACGATCAATCAAAATGTTGGATGGTTTTAAATCTCTATGAACCAAGTTGACCGATTTACCGTTGACCTTAAGGCCATGAATGTGTGCAAGTCCTTGACAAATGTGTGAGACAATATTGACCACAGCTTGCTTTGGGATTGGCTTCCATCGACGCATGACTCGGGACAGAGTAGGCCCTGCCACATACTCCATAGCAATGTAAAGCAAATCACTTTCCTCTCCCAATTCATAGGTTTCAACCACATTGGGATGTTTCAGTAAGCCCCCAAGTCGGGCTTCATTGGTTGGCGTGGCGCGAAAATCAGTGTTCCGGGTAGTGATGCTTGGCAACAGCACTTTTAAAGCAACTGTCTTTTGAAAACCAGCAGGCCCATGTAGGATGGCCCTGTAAACTTCTCCCATAGCGCCTTTACCTAACAGCTCCTGCAAGGCGTATCGTCCGATGTATCCTGCTGTATCACCTGGTCCATGAGGGGCATTATTCATAGTGAACAGTTTAGCATGAATCCACTGTCATCTGGGTCATAAATCGGATAAACAAAAGCTTCAGAGGAAGACATGACACCCGTAAAAATGCGCCACTTACTGGCCTTGGCGTTGCCAGCAATTGCGTCTGCACTGTTGAATAATTTTTACCGTGTCATCGACCAATTTGCTGTTCAGTGGCTGGGTACACCGGCACAGGCAGCCATCGGGTCAAGTACCTTCATCTTGATTGCATTCTATGCACTGTTTATGGTGGTTTCTGCTGGTACAGGTCCCATGATTGGACGAGCAGTTGGTGCCAAAGATCCGAACAAGATATCGACCATCATTGGAAACTCGACCCTGTTAATGCTCATCACCGGTTTGATTTATTCGTTGGGTCTAATCTTTGGGGCGCCCCTGATGGCCGAATGGGTAGGACTTTCGAGTAACACAGCCACAGCATTTATCACTTATCTTGAAACATTGGGATACTTTGGTCTGTTCATTGCCTTTGGCCCTTTGATTGACTCTATTTTCATCGCAGCTGGAGACACCAAAACCCCAATGTGGCTTCAACTCGGCTCCACCGTACTGAATGCACTCTTAAACTATTTGCTAATATACACCTTAGAGCTTGGCATTGCAGGTGCGGCAATGGCCTCTGGTATAAGCAGAGGTGTAACTTCATTGATGGGATTTATTTTAATCATTCGGAAATACAATATCTCTTGGCAAGTGAATGAGATTGCAAGCAAAATTATACGAGTAGGGGCACCAATGGCAGGCGGTACATTAATGTATGCGCTTGTATACTGGGGACTTTTGCGATGGACCATCTCGCCATTGGGACCAGAAGTGAATGCCGCATTGGGTATTGGATTTTCTGCTTTGGAAGGAGTCAGTTGGCCGCTTTATGCAGGCGTAATGATGGCAGTATCCAGTTTAATTGGACGACAATTGGGTGCAAATGATCTCGAAGGTACAAAAGAGACCATTCGTCTCGCAGTACCCATGGCAACCGGTTTAGGCCTCAGCTGTGCCCTCATTTTTTGGTTTGGATCTGAACTTCTTTGTGGTTTTTTTACACCAGATGCCGCGGTACTAAAAGAGGCAATACTCTATGCTCAAATACTTGCATTTTCGCAAGTGTTTGTAGCCTATGAAGCCACATTTGAAGGTGTCTTAGGGGGGGCTGGTCACAATGATTATCAGTTGTGGTTGTCTGTTCCTCTCAACATCATCCGAATACCACTGGCCTATTTTTTGGCATTAAGCATGGGCTATGGCGCAGCTGGTGTATGGTGGGCCATAAATATCACCACACTGGTCAAGGCATTGGGAAAAGGGTTATTGGTTCGTCATGGCACTTGGAGACACATCAAGCTTTAAATTGGGGAAGTGATGGCCTTTTATGAAATAGAAAATCAAGATCAACTTTTAGCCTATCTGAACAACCACGATCACTTGGTGGATGTGGCAATACAGGGATTGGATCTGAGACCATTTGAAACACAGTTGTGCAAGTTTGCCATTCAAAATGCCTATTTTTTAGGGTGTAAACTGACACCTAGTCTGGCATTGCACATTCAAACAGAAGGAAGTGTAATCCTTCCCGCCCCAAAAGAACTGCCCTATCACCCTTTTAGAGGTACACTGTATCATCCACTCGAATTGATGACTGGCTATGTCAGGGGCAAACACAGTTCGTTTGAAACGCACAGCTTGGACTCCAAAATATATGGCCATTACAAAGAAAGTGATGTTTCAAATGTGATTGTCACTTTGTACCAAAGAATCCACGACCATGCCATTGATGATGCGCTGCAAAGCTATATGGCAGACAGACGGAATCTCACCGTCGGGATGATGGGCGGGCATTCACTCAACCGTTCTGACCCCCGTTTTCGTCAAGTTGCCCATTTGGCACACACCCTACATCAGAATCAGTATTTCATTGCAAGCGGAGGCGGTCCAGGTGCAATGGAGGCTGCAAATCTAGGCGCATATATGGGCAAATATTCTGAAACTGATCTCGATAAAGCCCTTTCAATATTAGAAGACGCCCCCACATACCGTGACAACGGTTGGTTTGAAACAGCACTTCAAGTGCGAGACCAATTCCCGTCAGAAGAAGAGAGCCTTGGCGTACCCACATGGTTTTATGGGCACGAACCAAGCAATTTATTTGCATCACACCACGCCAAATACTTTGCCAACTCCATTAGAGAAGATGGTTTACTTGCATTGTCTGAAGGCGGAATTGTGTATGCGCCTGGAAGCGCTGGTACCATTCAAGAAATCTTCCAAGATGCCTGCCAAAATCATTACGGTACAATTGGTTCAGTCAGCCCAATGATTTTCATGGATTGCACCTATTGGACGAAACACAAACCAGTTTACCCACTCTTAAGGGAGCTTTCAAAGAGCAGACAATATGGCAAAATGCTCGGTATCTTTGACGACAACGCACATATTTTGGAATTTTTAAAGTCGAATCCAATGGAGCCCTTTAAATCACAACTGTGATACGCATATCATAAGGTGGGAACAGCTGTGACCTCTTTATTACGAAGCTTGACTATGAGTAAATAGTTGACCAACTGCAACCATTGTAGGCTCTAGCAGAGCAAGGATTGCAATCCCTCTATTTCGTGGTCCCAGGACAACTCTTTGTACGCACCAGACTTAAGCGATATGTCGGGGAGATCGTTTATGGCCAAAGAGCGTGTCAACTGATACTCACGAAGGGCAAGTCTCCCACCCCATTTCGTAAGCATAATGGCCCACTCCCATGCAGAGATCCGTGCGCCACATTGTTCAAGTTGCTGAAGTACAATCGAATAATCATCCAAGACAGTCTCAAGGTCATGAGCAAATACATGTAAGTGAACACGGTTGGGCTTAGATTGGGAACAGTACTGTTCACGACAACGAGTGGAGATGTGTTCACCGAGTCTAACCAAAGTTTTGGGTTGAATAGGCTCTTTTCGGTTTGCCCAAAATCGCACCAATCGCTGCCGGCAAAAGTCTTCAATGTGTTGAACAGTGCAGTCGAATCGATTGGGTCGTCTTAAAATGGTTGATACATTGGGAACAGACATTCCCTGCTCAGGCAACCAAAACAAATGAGCTGCTCGTCGACCATCAACAGCAACCATGTCAATTGAAGAATGGCTGTTGGAAACAGCCATTCTTTGATAATTTTGTCGTTTGGGAAACCAAGTTTGTATATTAAGCTGCAAAAGAAAATCCAAGTCCAAACCAGACACTGACTTTGTCCAATCTTCATTGTCACCCGTTCCAAGAGTGGTTGTTCTTTTTTCTGGAACCAGCGTGAGGCCATGACCAAATTTGTAGACCTTCCATGGCCCTAATCGCACCTCTCGGTGCAACTTAGATCCGAACCTTTGCATAACAATTTACCCCTGTAACAAATTTTATTATCACAGGATATTCCAAAATTTCTTAAAAAGTACAAATTAAGTAAATCAAAGGCCATATTTCAAACAATTGACACATTAACAACCACATAAAACCATTTTGATGGATGGTTTCCTTTGAAAGTGCATCTACAAAGGCAGGGTTTCCTTGGTGCTCAAGTTCTGTATGGTCAGAATTGCGTCTTGACACAACCGAAGCGGCACATACCCAACTCTCTTTAAAAAGCCATCAAAACGCATTTGATTTGCTTTTGACAGTTCTGCAAATGCAGCTGATTTAATATTTGAAGGTGCCCCAGACAGTGCAAGAATACAAGTCTCTTCATTAACATTGAGCCAAATCTGGTGCCAAGGTAGCTGAGGTGGCTTTGACCACAGTACACTCCATTTTTTTATGCCATTTAAATCCCAGGCCGAAATACTGGATGACTGAGTTTCGAGGATTGAAAGGTCTCCATTAAGGGCTTTAGACCAGTAATCCTCATCTCCAAGAACCAAGTTTGTTTCAAAGTGGGGCTCATTCGATTCACGCTGAACCGTTAAATCTTGGTTTAAGTTTAAAACAATGCCATCAAATCGGCTCAAAAAAGCAGCATCAGATTTTTGATCCCGAAAATACCGGTTTAACCCAAAGAGCAGAGGGAAAATGGCAGTGTAATTCGGCAAATCTGGAACCAAAATACAAATCAATGCTGCTGCAAGAGTCAAGAGCGTGAAACCAATAATCTTTGACTGGGTATGACGAATATTGAGTGTAGTGTCCATCCCGAGCTGGTGCGCAACTTTAAGATAATGGAGTTGCAATTTTGAGAAAATTCGGTTGTTCATTTGAGCAGCGAGCTGATACGCTTCACTGCTTTCATGCTGCATTAGCTCAGCCAGTGCTTGAAAATGTATGTCATCCCAATTCGTCTCGGCACTCAGTTGGTTGACAATCAATTGATAGGAAGCAGAGTCTCCATTCCGAGCAGCTTGCCATAGCCATTCCAGTGCTTTTGGTTCATTTCGCTTAAGGAACGCACTGCCAATCCAACGCTGAGCCCAAGTGTGATGCAAAAACGGCGCAAGCCAATCGCACACTTCATCAATTTCAGACGCATTTTGGTAATTCAAAAGGAACAACCACTGTCGAGCCTGTGGTTGCCCAAGTGAAGACAATGATTGAAGACGCTCAATGGCACTTCGATCACCCGCTACAGCACATTGAAGGGCATCAATGGCCTGTGCCAACGGAGAGCCTGATGTGGCCCACCCAATTAAATCATGCAGTGCATTCTGTAAATCAAGTCTACATGAGGGTATATCAATGAATTGCAATGGCGTTTGACGGTGCAAAAGAGATTGTGCTTCATCAGCAGTCGCACAATTGTGAAGCCGTGTTTCAAGTTCAGCTAATCCCAACTTTTGATACGCAAAGTATGCGGCAGCATGATGATTCCCTTGCTGTGCAGATTGCAAAAGACAAAGTTCACCATTCCATACATCTTCTTCTGAAAGAAGACGATACCCCAACGCAAATGGCAACCAGCTGTTGTGAGGTTGTTCTGTAATGGCGATTTGCAGTTCGCTAATGGGCGTATCGATTTTGAGATCAGGCATTGTTTAAGTGGGTTTTTTATAGATTAGCATTTATTATTATGACTGAGCATGGGCGACTTCAACAAATTACAAAAAGGATTTCATCCTGCAGTGTCATTGCCTTCTATGCAGTTAAGATAAGCGACTTGCTCATCCTCACAAGTTTCAACTTCTAATTCAGGAGATGCTCCATCAACACAAACCCAACTTGCATTGGCTAAACAAGTCCAAGCCGCATGAGCTACTGCTTCGAAATCTGAGGAAACGGCAGCCACAATACCACTGCAACTCTGCTCACAATCGCTACCACTTGTAATGCCGTCACATCCCTCACCACTGCGCTGCTGCTCACACAAATTGGTACAAGCCTGATTTAAAGCTTGATTGCCCTCCCCTTTTTGAGTTTGGATGCAGGCCAAAGAAAAGAGAGTCAACAAAATCATGTTCATTGAAAGGGTCCTCGAAAAGTGATTCTTTATCGAATAACACACAATTCACTATCATTATGTCCAAATAATGTTAACAGAGATCATGAGTTCAATATTTGGTCGTTTCTTTTGCGTTAGCACCTTTGGAGAAAGCCATGGACAGGCAATGGGGTGTGTCATTGATGGCTGTCCACCGGGGATAAACATCAGCACAGAACTCATTGCCAAAGACCTCCAACGCAGGCGGCCGGGTCAATCACGGCTGACATCTAATCGCAAAGAAACCGATGAGTTTCAAATATTAAGTGGGGTATTTGAAGGCAAAACACTTGGTACACCAATCTCAATTCTCATCCCCAACTCCGATGCCCGAAGCAAAGACTACCGCCCATTTAAAAATGTATACCGACCCTCCCATGCAGACTTCACCTATGATGCCAAGTATGGTCACAGGGACTGGAGAGGAGGTGGACGAGCGTCTGCGCGAGAAACAGTGGCTCGGGTCGCAGCTGGTGCCATTGCAAAGCAAGTATTGAAACAACTCCATCAAATACAGATTTTGGCGTGGGTTGACTCAGTCGGGCCATTTAATGCTGAGATTGACCCAACGACGATTACCCATGAATCGATAGAGTCCAGTATGGTCAGATGCCCATCCCCAGATGACTCTCAGAAATTTATTGAACACATTGAACTCGTTCGTCGCAAGAAAGACAGTACCGGAGGAATCATTAGAGGTTATTGCACCGGCATTCCAGCCGGTCTTGGATCACCTGTCTTTGATAAAATGGAAGCCGAACTGGCCAAAGCAATGCTGTCCATTCCAGCGGCCAAGGGATTTGAAATCGGTTCCGGATTTTCAGGCACTCGGCGATTGGGTTCAGAACACAATGACCAATTTGTAAAGGACGGGTCCGTCATCAAAACACTGAGCAATCACTCAGGAGGTATACAAGGCGGAATATCAAACGGGATGCCGATTGACTTCAGGGTGGCTTTCAAACCCGTTGCAACCATTTTCAAATCACAAACCACTGTAGACTCATCGGGCAATGAAACAAACATTGCACCCAAAGGTCGTCATGACCCATGTGTGGTTCCAAGAGCGGTTCCGATTGTAGAAGCAGGAGCAGCACTGGTGCTGTGTGACCAACTTCTTGCACAGAACGCTATCGACTGGTCACATTGATTCGTTGGGTTAATGCCATAAAGTAGTGAACGTTGTGGTGCGTTCAAAGTATTTGGGAATAGTTACCCCTTCTGTGGGGTTTCTGTTTCCGTTTCGTTTATGTCAGAGGACCTCAAAAATGCATTTTAAGAAAAAGACATTACAACTTACATTCACACTGGCCATTGGTCTTGGAATTGGGCTCAGTTTTGCTCAACTTCCGGACACCACGCATGCTGTCGCAGCGCCCATCCAAAATCGCTATAATCCAAACGAGTCCTTAGCCCCGCTCGTTGAAGATCTCAGCCCAGCGGTGGTGAATATCGATACCGAAACCGAAGTTCAAGGCCAATTGATGCCTTTTTTCGGGATGCCATACGACATACCAGATGAATACAGAAAGCAACAAGGCCAAGGGTCGGGTTTCATTATTTCTGAGGATGGTTACATCTTGACCAATTACCATGTAATTGAAGGTGCTGACCGTGTTAAAGTGAGAACCAAAGATGGCGAGACTTATGACGGCACTGTTGTAGGAACAGACGACAGCACAGACATTGCGCTAATCAAAATCAAATCAAAGAAACTGCCCTATGTCCAACTGGGAGACTCAGATGACATGCGAGTGGGTGACTGGGTCGTGGCCATTGGAAATCCATTTGGACTCGGACATACGGTGACCGCTGGAATCATTTCAGCCAAAGAAAGAATCATTGGTGCAGGCCCCTACGATGCATTCATACAAACAGACGCCAGTATTAATCCTGGAAATTCAGGGGGTCCCCTTTTCAATCTGAGTGGGGAGGTGATAGCCATTAATACGGCCATCAATCCAAGGGCTCAGGGCATTGGATTTAGTGTACCCATCAATGTCGTCAAAAGCTACCTTGAAGATCTCAAAAGCGATGGCGCTGTGCAAAGAGGATGGCTGGGAGTGGCACTTAGTCCGATAGAAGACAGTGAGCTTAAGTCCCTGAAACTCGAAGGCGGTTCCATTGTCAGACAAATTTACAGCAATACCCCAGCTGCTGAAGCCGGACTTAAATCGGGCGATGTCATTAGCCATCTCAATGGCACCCCTGTCAAAGACACTGACAATCTCATACGCCTGGTTGGTCAAAAAAGAGCAGGAGAGACCATTTCCTTAACGATAATTCGAAAAGGTAAACCCAAAAACATCTCGGTCAAATTGGGACAGCGACCATCCGAAGCCTCGTTGAGCAGTGGGCGCTTTCAGTTCGAACAGTCTAACGGAATCAAACTCGGGATTGAAGTGGCGGAAGCATCCGGTTTTGACAATCAAAATCCGCAGCGCAGTGGACTGGTTGTTTTATTGGTGTCTAAAAAGGGCGCAGCTCACGGAAAACTGCAACCTGGTGATATTGTCGTAAAAGCAAATGGGGTTCCCACTCGTTCTGGACAGACGCTTGTTCAAATCCTCAAAGAACAGCCCAAAGTCCTGAAACTGCGTGTCTTTCGAGAAGGTCAATATGAAATGATTGACATCTCATTTTAGGTTGATTAAACTGGCCTCTCCATAACAGAGGACATCATGCGACACCTGCGGGCGATTTTGATACTGCTTCACCTCTTCGCCATTAATATTGTCGCATTTCCAACGCCGAGAGGCAGTCTTGGTGAAAAGCATGTTCAAAAACCAGATGTACAAGAATCAATCGCATTGTGGCACCAACTCTTGTTCTATGAAGCACTTACGGGACGAAAAAAAGACGAATTTGCTGACGATTTGGTATCGGTTGGCCGATGGCTTGTAAAGACTCAAAAGTCAATCATCAAGCCTTTCCTCTCCTATTACAAATATGCTGGAACCAGACAAAGTTGGCAAATGTTTGGTTATGTCCAGCACAGTTCAGGCCATCTCATTATTGAACTCAAAGAGAACGACCAATGGCGTCCCCTGTATGTGGATCTGAACCCAGAATACCAATGGCACAGCTCGCTTCTGAACCAAGAAAGAACACGGGCAATGCGTTCGCTTTTTGCCCAAAAAAGATTTTTTTCGAGGTACAAAAGGTTTGCAGAATGGCTTTCAAGAGATGCGTTCAATGACTTTCCAGACGCTCAAGCATTCCGAATATATTACCAACAACAAATGGTACCCAAACCCAAAGCCCTGAAAAAGCATGGGCGGAAATTGGGGGCTCGGTACTGGGAGTCCACATTCGAGGCACCAAGACCATGAATCTTTGGATGCGATTTGTCAATGCAATGGATCATCGAGAGCCTGCAACGCCACTGGCTTTGTTTCGTATATTGGTCGGCTTGATCCTGTTGTGGGATCTGGCAGATATAGGGCTTACGGGTGCCATGAATTGTCTTTGGCATCCCATGGAAAGCGGAGGCTTTCAGAATCCCAAAGGCAATTGGCTCTGGGCCAAATTGGGTGGTACAACTGAAAGCAACATCCGGCTGGTTTATGGCTCAAGTTTGCTGTGCTGTGTGTCGATGATCATGGGTGTTGGGTCGAGAATCACAGCGTTAATAGCCATTCAATTGTTTTCAGCCCTCGTCGGACTTTTACCTGGTTCCGGAGGCGGACATGACCGGCTCATTACCAATGCACTTTGGATTCTGGTTTTGGCTCCAGCAGACTCAACCCTTTCATTGAAGCAGCGACTCAAAAGTGGCCGGTGGATTTCTGTTGACCCTGTAGTGGCTTGGCCGAGATACTTGGCGGTCTATCAACTGGTATTAATGTATACCTGCACAGGAATACAAAAACTTGGTGCAGAGTGGTGGCCAATGGGCAACTATTTGGCGGTTTATTATGCCGTTCTCATTCCATATTGGGCGCGCATAGACTGGGGAGAACTGGTCGGTAGCTTTCCTCTATTTACCCAAATAGGCTCGGGTATTACATGGTTCTGGGAAAGCACATGGGGATTGGTTTTGCTTCACTTCTACTTTCGAAAGACCAACACCCGAACAAGTAAGATCCGCCGTTTATTCAATCGCATCGACATACGGAGATTGTACATTCTCATCGGCATTGTCATGCACACTGGAGTGGCAATCACCATGAATCTTGGTCCATTTTCCGCCATTACAATGAGCTACTATGTGTGTTGCATTCATCATGACGAATGGAACAAAATATGGCATCGAGTGACGAGACTTAGACTCAATCAACCCGCATCCAACCTCAAAACCGTACCAGATGCAAAGTCGGCCACATAGGCTTTGCCATTCACATCACGGCCAAAGGTCACAATCATATGCCCTGTTTTCAGCAGAAGTGTTGGCTCCACCCGATCAGACTCTTTATGGGCATATGGAAATCCCCAAATCCGACCTGAATTGAAATCGCCAAACAAATACCATCCGTCGAGTGAAGAGCCATCTCTGATGACATAGCCACCAGTCACCGAGGAGCCAAGTTCATGAGAATAGGACCACGCCGGTAGTCGCGTCTCAATGTCAAGACATTTCGACTCAAGAAAGCAATGCTCTGCCTCAAGGATATTCCAGCCAAGATTGTCACCAGCTGAAGCCAAAGACACTTCTTCGTATTCATTTTGACCAACATCTGCGACAATAACAGTTGATCCTTCAACTGTAAATCGCCATGGATTTCGAAGTCCATAAGCCCAGATTTCAGGTCGAAAGTTAGAATCTTCAACAAATGGATTGTCTTGAGGGACACTATAAGCCGACTTTGAACCCGGAGATACAGCTATCCTAAGCATTGTTCCAAGTAAACTTTGCGTATTTTGACCATGTTCATGAGGATCGTCACGCCATCCTCCATCCCCCATGCCAATGTACAAGTAACCGTCTTCTCCAAACTGAAGCTGCCCGCCATTGTGGTTACCATAAGGTTGCGGAATCTCCAGAATGACCCTGTGTTTTTGTGCGATCCACTGCGCTGAATTGGGGTTAAACCTCCATTCAGAAACCTCTCCTCGGCGCTTGCCTGATTTTGGTGTGGCGTGCACATAAAAAGTACCATTCTGGGAATAGTTCGGGTGAAAAACGAGGCCAAGAAGACCTTGTTCTGAACGGTCATTGACCTCGATTTCAAAAAATGTCTGAGCATTTGAGTAATTGCCATCAGGCTGCTTTGATAGTACCAGCGCCCGCCCTTCCTTTTCAAGAACAACCACTTTGTTGGGGTGCGACTTCGGAAAGCGGATCTCTGTGGGCTGATTGATGCCAGTGATCACCGGTGTCAGAGTCAGAGGGATTTCAACATCAACAGAGAGTTCAACAGGCGGCTCGTAATTTTGGGGATAAAGCCCCACCGCCAATGCTCTGATATCCGTGCATGAAATGAAGAACAGTGGGATAATCATGGGATTATTGAGGCACAACAACGCCATCGGGCCAAATGACGGTGGCATAATGCGTGTAGCTGTTTTCTCCGCTAATCGTTCGAGTGTCTTCCCAGACAAGGTCTCCTGTGACATAGATTTTGTCGGTCACTTCATTTGCACTGCTGTACACACTTCCAGGAAAGTCATGAACCCAAACTTGGAACTGACCATTTTCTGGGTCCATGATATTGGTATTTTCTGGACCCACACCAGGAATATCATCGATGTCTAGAGACGGGTCGTCATCCCCATAACCAGGGATCCCCCAATCCAACCATCCACCGTTCACACAATTCATATAAAAGCAGTCTCCATCGGTTTCCATTGCACCGCCAGGCTTTAGTATGTGAAGGTCCATGTCATCTCCAGGATACTGCCAAAACATCTCAACCCACAAACTCTCTCGGGGAATTGCCTCCAACTCAGCAGTACAAGGCTCGGATGGACGCCCATATTCATTGTAGACAATCAACTGTCCGACATAAGTGCCCGCCAAATCAGGGGAAAAGTTAAGACGATTGGCTCCTGCTCCACCACCGATGTTCATTGCAGAACCGCTTGGCCTCTGAACGAGTGACCAATCATACTCAGTCAAGGCAGCGCCACCTGGATCATAGGATTCTTCCCCAATCCAATCGGCCCGCTCATAATGTGGCGCTATTTCAGTTGGGGTGACTTCACAAACGGCAACGGGCTGCTCGGAAGATGCAGCAGTGATAGGAGCCTGCTGAGTTCCTGCAGGCGTATCCGACTCAACATAAAATACACCACTGTGAATGCCTATTTCCGTTGGACTGTACGCAATGTCCATAAAGACTTCTTCCCCAGGCTCTAGGGTAATGCCACTGGTCTGCGGAGCCAATAATTCGAACTCATTACCGACCACCAAAGTCTGTGAAATGGTTAAAGCCGCAGCCCCATCGTTGCGAAGGGTAAATCCATCTTCAATGCTTTCACCAGGGTCAGACCACCCCATGTCAAGCTCGGGTGGATTGATGGTCAGCAATGGATAAAGACCTTCTCCAACCAATTGAACCAATGTCTCAGCCTGTGCCGCAGAGTCTGTATTAATCCGAAGCCAACCTTGGTCTTGCAGGTTCAACGGGGCATAGGTAATCCACATTTCAGTTGAGTTGCCTGGCTCAAGTAATCCAAGGGGTGCGGAAGAAGCCGCTGTGAAGGCCGAGCCTTCAAGGGATATGTTCGTGATGTCAATAGCGGCAGAGCCAAGATTGGTTAGAGTGACGACCTCAGACTTATCAGAACCAGGTGCCACCGAACCAAATGACAAAACCAAAGGATCGACTTCAAGAAGAGTAGATGGTACATCGGTGTCCGCAATCTTATCAAGTGTATTGTCGATCTCGCATGCGGTTAGTAAAAAAAAGGCGATCATGATGTTTGTGTCTCCGAATTGAGCCATTCAAGATATGCGTCATTGACCCGTTCGGGTTCGAGAAATACAATTTTTGGCACATCGTAGGGATGTACTTCATATAGCATTTTCATGACGGCTTCCGTATGTTCATCGGGTGTCTCCATAAAAATGAGTGTTTCTGTGTCGTCTTGGATAGCCCCATCCCACCAGTAAAGTGAACGAGCGCCTTCAACTAAGTTGGCACAGCCAATTAGCCGTGATTTTAAAAGAGCCTCCGCAATGGCTGAAGCCTCTTGAGCGGGTGCGGTGGTAAAAACAACCTTCATGTGCACTCCTCGGTCGATGAAGATAATTAACAATTAATGTATTTTATGAGATGACATGCAAATATTGTTCCAAGTATTAATCGCCCTTGCTGGGCCATGTCCAAAGGTTGAAATCACCACAGAAGCGTCCGTTCAGGACGATGCGCTTGATGAAATCTCAGGAATTGCAAGTTACGATGGCAAACTCTATGTACACAATGACTCTGGAGATAAAGCCAACATTTATGTCATGGATTTCAGTGGCCAGTTGCAAGATACCCTCTCGCTAAATGGTGTTCGGGCCAGAGATTGGGAAGACAT
>JAYYJC010000166.1:0-6019 GCA_036146655.1 Myxococcota bacterium
AGAACATGACCCGAGTTTCAAATGCCTCTGTATCAAGATACTGTTCGGTCAGTTCGTCAATCATGGTTGGGTCCGATTGTACGGTGGCATAATCTTCAAGAGAGGGAAGGGAACCTGTGAGATCAAGACTAATCCGTCTCAACAGCCGTGTGGATGGCAACGGATCAGTTGGTGCCTCAAACTGAGTTTCCTCAATTGGGTGAGTCTCACAACTTAAAAACACAGTCCAAATCATTGGGCCACATCCAACATGGCAGTGTACATTGCATCAAGCAATGGTCTCAGATCTTTGTTGACATTTTTTGCGACCTCATCCCCATTGAAGGAAAGGGTTCCGCTTGAGTCACATTTTTCAGAACGATCAAAATACCACCATCCTCCGCTTGGGTCCCTGATGTCTAAGCGACCAAAGCCATAGTCACACTCTCTAAAGGAGATGTCATTAAAGTAGACGGAAGTGTCGCCAATTGTGTAACCGCCAGTCAATTGAAATTCAGAACCGAAGAAAATGCTCAGAACGCTGCTTGGACGGCGTTGAAGCCATTCCGGTCCATAGTTGGTTTGATAAGTTCCTCGAATATCAAGAAATGTCTCAAGAACGCCACCACCATCATCAGAATATTGAACGATGTTACCAGCACCTTCAAACCGCCTGCCGTCTGGAGAGTCGATTCGACAATCGCACGAAAAACTCCAACCGCCCTGTTCGTATCTCACTTCAGCGGCGCCATAGTAAGCAAAGCCTGTTTCAGAGGTACAGCCATAGTCCTGAACATCCGGTGAATTAAAGTTGTAGCCGTCTCCTGGACAGTCGAGCGTTGCGCCTTCATCGTACAGCATGGTGTATTGTTCAAAGGCATCAAAGACATTGGGCAAACCAAGGTTCACCAACTCATCGAACGCTTTCCACATTTGTACATCATTCCAATCGGCATCCGCATGGGTGATGGGTTCCGTCGAGTTGGCATTGCATGCAAGAAGTAGTATCAACATAGGCTTAATTATATAGCCGAGTTTGAGATTCTATAAGCCAATTTAAATCAGAGTTCACTCAGCCGATGGTGGTGCCGTTCCTGGTCCATCTTCAGCAGCATCTTCATCACCAGGTGGGATATCTTCGTCTTGCGGGGAAGGGACCTGATCTTTCGGAACAAAACCCTCTTCCATTCCAGGCGGAGGTGGTTCATTGTCATCGTCACGGTTTGGTGGAATGTCGTTGGGCTCCGAGCCCGAAAAATTAAACCCTTCAACCACACCACCAAGTTCAACTTGAAGCCCATTAATTGGAGTGGTGTCCAAGGTGAGTAATTCGGTGGTACCCTGTTTGTCTGTTTCAGAAGGACCATTTTGGTCGGCATCTTCGAAGAAAGCCAATTTGACAAGATTGTTGTCTGCAGGAACACGAAACTCAAATTCGGGTTGTGTGCACATCAAGCTGTACAGTTGTGTGCCTTCAATGTCCATGACATCAATTAAGTAAGGACCGTTGGATTTGCTGCTTCCAATAATGGTTCCTTGTATGAGTGTGCTGTTTTCGGGAGTAAGTGTGAACTTGCTTGAATAGTTGCTGGTGGGTCCGCAGCCTTCATCGACACCAACCGTCAGATCTTCGTCAGAACCACCTCCATCTACGATCGGAGGCCCTGCGTCATCCTCTGGAATCACGGGTGCGCTAGACGGCACAGGAGCGGAAGGCTCTAAGCCTTTGGGTTGTGCCCCCGTAGGTACAATGTAAGTTTCTTGTGGGCCTCCACAGGCCATCATTACGATTAGAGAAAGCAATATGACTCCATGAGCAACAATTGGATTGTTCATTTATATCGCATTTGACCCAATAAAGGCATCAAGAATATTTAAGGTGTTTCCAATTGGAGAAGGGCTTCCGCTTCTTTTTGCGTGGCGCAACATCGAAATCCAATTTCCGGGGCATGGTATCCAGCTTCAGGTTTGGCTGACGCTTTGCATTGGCCCATTCCAGAACTGAAATTCCAACTGCCACCAAACATTTTCGCTTCCATTGTCCACTCCCATACATTACCCGTGAGATCGAATACACCAGCACTGGTCTGACATTTTAAAGACTGACCAGTTGGTTGAGCCTTTCCAAGACCGTCAGGGGCATTGTGGTGGCATTTACTGGGGTCATATTGAGAGCCATATGCCCAACGGTTGCCCTCAGGGCCTTCACAGGCCGTCAACCACTCTGCGCTTGTACAGAGGTGTTTTTGTTTTTGTCTGCAAAAGGCTTGAGCTTCGGAGACCGTCACATTGGCCTTGGGGAGTGCGTTGTGTGTATTTGGGAATTCGTATCGATCGATGCAACTGGTTCCTGCTGCAGCCATACCAGTGGGACACTTTAGATTTGGATCAGTTGGTATAGTGATGGATTGGGTTTTGGACTCTCCTCGACAGCAGCGAAAGCCGACATCGGGATACCGTGCATTACCGGACGCTAGGGGATATCCACTCAATGCTCTGCATCGTGCCTTCTGACTGTCTGTAAACCAAGAACCACCTCGAAGTTCGTACCGTGACTCATTGCTGTTTTCATTCAACTTCGGGGCCAATTGTGCTTGTGAGACCCATTCCCACACACTGCCTGTTAAGTCATGGACACCGATCTCATTACGGCAATCAGCATATAAGCCACTTGTGGATGGTGCCTGTAGGGCAGACGGACATTTCTGTTCATCGTATTGGTTTCCATACGGGAAGACAGTTGTATTGTGATTGGAGCATGCTTCCTCCCAAGCCTCAGGCGAACACAGCTTCTTCCCCTCTTCTTCACACAACTGGTTGGCTTCCGCCCATGTGACATTGGTGAGAGGGCTAATACCCTTTTGATTGGGATACTCGTATTGGTCAATTCTGACGCCTGATTCAAGAACAATTTCGTTTTCAGCGGCATACTCAACTGTTTGATTGGGTTGAGGGTTGTAGGGATTTTGTAGCTCGGCAGGGTCGAGTGGTTTTTTTCGGTAGCAGCACCGAGTTCCAGATGAATCCGTAATCTTATCGGTGGTCAAACGGAAGTCTGGTTGTCTAGAATATCGGCCACTGCAGTCGGCATATTCTTTATAGGTGTAAAATGCTCCGCCTTCCAGTGACCCTGCTCTGCCATTAAAGTCATCGAGTACCCACTCTTCAAGGTTGCCAATCATATCGTAAATGTCAAAGTCATTGTGGCAATTCTCTAGACTGCCAGACTTTGAGATGGACTCTTCAATATTTTTGATGGAGTTGTGGCCACTCGGCAGGGGGGTGTTGCTTTTGCATTTGCCTGCAGCATATGTTGGGCCATAACCAAATCGCCAATTTTGGCTTCCAGCACATGCTTTTTGCCACTCCTGTGCGGTACAGAGTCGCTTGCCAACTTCGGCACAAGCAGCTTTGGCAAGGTCGAGGCTCATGTGTGCAGTTGGTTTTTGTCCGAGTATATTTGGATATTCAAATCGGTCGATGTAAAAAGTATTCTCACCATCTTCAACACGAACCATGTCTTTTGTGATTGGGTTTTCAGCGTTTATGCATGCAAAAATGAAAGTAAGCATCATTGTTTTAAATGCTGCTCGACCAAAATGGGGCCCAACTGACTTCCGATGATGCGTTGTCCTTTTCGGTCAGGGTGCCACAGATCAGTGATGTGGTTTCGTCTTGCCACTAGAGAATGGCCTTCAAAGAGTTTTCTCACCTCTGTATATGGAATTTTGAGTTCATCAAGCAGTGCGCGCCCTCTGGCTTCGGCCTGACTTGCTGTAAATGCGCCTTCTTGCATCTCAACCACATTTTCTGTCGATTCAAGGTTGTCAACAAAAACGGGAAAAGCGGCGACATGCAGATCGAAGCCTTCTGTTTCAGAGAGCGATTTAAACTGTGAAAGGCATGCCGAAACAGGCGTTTCTGACGCTCGAGTCTGTGTTTCAGAACGCTTAAACTGAAGGTTTTTGAGCATTAAATATGTGAGTGCTCGGGAGCGCAGTATCCATTTCGGAAACTCTGTATATTCCCAACCGACATAAAATCGAACCTCTTGATCAGAAACCGGAATGACTGTGGCGGTAACGGCAAGGTCATTTGGACAAAATTGAAGTAGAACCATATCCGGATTGATTTGAAGGCCTTTTTCTTCAAGTACCCGCAGTTCTGTGCAGGTATCGTAGCCGGGTGTTCCCGCATTACTGGCAATGACTTCAGGGTTATTGACTGTTTTTTTATTCATGGCATTGACAGTATCAACCACCCATTCATGTTGATCCGCAATGGAATCACCTATCACGAGAATATGATAGTTGTCTTTCGGTTCTATTCCACTCCAAGTACGATAAAATCCATTGTCATCTCTTTTGCATTTGCCTGGGATGGGTTCATAGCCAGTGGTGGGCGCAGCTTGGTAACACCCGGCATGAGCCCTCGGACCAGCGTCTTGCCCCTTTGGATCCCAGCTGAAAATCGACTGCCTGAGGCGCCATTCGAATAAGCCAAGTCCAATTGTCACGAGGAGCGTGACCGGAATGAATGTAAAAATGAAAAGTTTGGCTTTGGTCATGCGCTATATTAACCCAAACGAGCAAATGTTTGAACTGAGCAGGTGAGCTTCATGTGGCTTTGTCTTTTATATTCTTTCCATGTTTTTGGGCAAACACATGTACAAGTTCAACCGCCTATCTTTGATCTGTCCATATCAAACGACCACTCTTTGGTGCATGATGAATCCATTGAAGCCGCAATGGATTTTTACAATGGGCGATTTCCATTTGTGGGAATATTTACGCTGAACGCAGTTCGTGATTTTCGGCTCTCTGTTAATCCTGTTCGTTTTTTTTGGCGGCTTGTACGGTTCCACCGTCAACCCGTAGCCGACCACAGATTGGGGTGCTCAGAACCCGTTATTGATAAGCGAATTCTGTCCGTTCAGTGCGATGGTTCACGGATTATCACCGATTCGAGCGGGCAAATAAGGGCTATTTTGACATGATAATGATGTTCTTGTCATGTGGTTTTGGGGAGACATCTCACACCAGATTGCCGTCGTTTAAACAAATCGAATTGCAGATTGAAACAACTTTATTTACGGTCGGTTGGGCCGAAACCCCACATGAGCAAGCCTTGGGTTTGAGATACCGCAATGTGGGATTAAATGACGGTCTTTTACTTCCAGTCAATGGGGGAGAAGTGCACATGGATGGCATGCAAAGCCCAATTTCAGCCGCTCTGTTGTCTTCTGATGGCCGCATTAAACAACTTTGGCAACTTGAATTGGACGCACCTCCAAAAACCATTCCGGATGACGGTGCGTATCTTCTCGAAATGCATGACACTTGGTTTGTGCGTCATCAGATCAAAAGAGATATGAGGGTGCTCGGAATTCCGAATCGGGAGCAAAAATGATTCTTTGGTTTGTATTCATGATGGCCTGCGATTGTGACTTAAAGCCATTTATGAGTAAGGCAGCTTATGCACAACCGGCTTATCAAACGCAATTCAAGTCGCTCCCTGATGGCGGTCTTGATGTACAATCAGAATATTCCCATATATTGGTCAGGGACAACGGCAGTCAGCGTTCTCTGTATTTTGTCAGAGACACAGGTGAAGTGGTTTTAGAGTCGTCTGTAGATGTCGTTCGTCCATATGATTTGTTGGTCCCCTATACCCAAGTGATGATGGCAACTCATCTTTTCCGTCCTAAAAGTCAAGCTGCGCTTTTGATTGGTGTCGGGGGTGGCGGTATGCTGCATTATATGCGTGCATTTTTTCCAGAAATGGCAGTCGATGCTGTGGATATAGATCCAGTCATCATCGATATTGCTCAAAGGTATTTTTCACTTTCTTCTGACAGTGGTTTGTCTTTACACACAGCTGACGGTTTCGCATTTATAGCAGATGGCCAGAAGAAGTACGATATTCTTTTTATGGACGCTTTTTTAAAACCATCTGTAGATACGGATCCCACTGGCACTCATTTGCGTTTGAAAACATTGTCCTTTTACACACAGCTAAAAAAGCGTTTGAAACCGAATGG
>JAYYJC010000167.1:0-17923 GCA_036146655.1 Myxococcota bacterium
ATGATCGAACAAGTTGTCCACAGAATCTGCTCACGCCATCACATCGACTCGAGTCGAATACAGATCGAAGATCATTTTGACACACAACTCTTCACTGAACGGGCATCTCTAGAGATGATCTTTCGGAATCTGCTCGACAACGCCATCAAGTATTCTTTGCCTGAACCAAATGTATATTGCTTGCTTAAATCCACAGAAAAGAGCTTATTCATCAGCATCCAAGACAATGGAATAGGGATACCACTGCCCCATCAACATCGGATCTTCGAGCGTTTTTTTCGTGCACCCGGTGAGGCTGTCAATAACCGTTCTGGCACTGGATTGGGATTATATGTTGCGTCGCAATTGGTTCGTAATCTCGGTGGAAAATTAAAAGTGCAATCTGAAGGCGTTAATCGAGGAAGCCGATTTACTTTTACATTGCCACACTCTAAATCAAGCACAGTTCCATGACAGGTAAAAAAATCAAAATCCTACTGGTCGAAGATGAGCAACATCTAGCAGTGGCCCTGAAGTTGAACTTTGAACTCGATAACTATCAGGTTCATTTGGCTCACAGCGGACGAGATGCCATTCGAACATTGACAATAGATGGCCCATTCCAACTGATTATTTTGGATATTTCACTGCCGGATATGGACGGTTATCATTTGTGTCATCAACTCAGGTCAGCATCCAACTTTACACCAGTACTGATGCTAACAGCCAGACAACGGCCAGAGGATCGTGTTCAAGGTCTTGAGGCAGGTGCGGATGACTACCTGACAAAACCGTTTGATCTTGATGAATTAATGGCAAGAGTTCGCTCTCTTCTCAGAAGACAAGCATGGAACACACAGGGAAAACTGTCGAATCAAGCTCTTAAGTTGGGAAATGCTGTGATTGACTTCAATCTTTACGAAGCAAAGATAAACGAAGAGGTCATCCCTCTAACTGCACTAGAGTTCTCACTTCTGCATTACTTTACACAAAACCCCAACCGTTGCCTTTCAAGACAAGAACTGCTCGAACAGGTCTGGAAACTGCAAAATTATCCAAACACACGAACAATAGACAACTTTGTCATGCGGCTCAGGCGTACCTTTGAAGCAGATCCGAGTAAGCCTGAGTTTTTTATATCAGTGCGGGGTGTTGGATACAAGTTTGTCCCAGATCAAAGCCTGTGACCAAATTATGACATGTACAGACAGGCTTATGACAATGTCGATGATGAACTCAAGTTATGATGCGTTAGTAAGAATGACATATGCCAAACGAAGTCCCAAAAATCCAAACCCATCAAAGAGACGCATGGTTAATGCGATACCGCTTTATGTTTACACACATCATTGCGATAGCGGGTTGCATTTGGGTGGACATTAGCACTGAAAGTCTTGTACTTTGCGGGGTTTTATATGTCGTGCGAATGTTCGGCGTGACAGCTGGTTATCATCGCTATTTCAGTCATCGAAGTTTCAAAACCTCTCGACCATTTGCATTCTTACTTGCATTTCTCGCCCAGAGCTCTGCCCAGCGTGGCGTCATTTGGTGGGCCAGAAACCATCGACATCACCACCGTTACAGCGACAAACCAGAAGATTTACATTCACCTGTGCAAAGCGGGTTTTGGCACTCGCATGTTGGTTGGATTTTTAAAGCGGAATCTTATCAGAAGCATGACAACATCCGCGACCTTGAGCGGGTTCCTGAACTCGCATGGCTTGATCGACATCCCATGCTGCCTGCAATTGTATTGGCCATTGCGTGCACAGTATTGTTTGGGTGGTCTGGTCTATTTGTAGGCTTCTTCCTGAGTACAATCCTTTTGTTTCATGGCACCTTCACGATCAACTCTCTTGCACATGTGTGGGGAACTCGTCGATTTGAAACAGCCGACGACTCCAGAAATAACTTTTGGCTCGCTCTGATTACACTGGGCGAAGGATGGCACAACAATCATCACCGTTACATGCGATCTGCAAGACAAGGGTTTTACTGGTGGGAGATTGACCTCTGTTATTACGCCTTGTGGGTCTTATCCAAGTGCGGTCTTATTTGGGAACTCCGTGCAGTTCCAAAAGCGATCCTGAACGAAGGAAATGGTAAAGCCCCTAGTTAGACATGGTTGGCAAGGTCCGAACAAGCCGAAATCCAATGTAACTTTGAAGAAATTGCGGTGCTTCACTTCCTCTCATTCGGCACCGAAGTGATCGCTCACTGTTATGCCAGCCGCCACCCCTTTTCACCCGCTTGCTTCCTTCGATTGGGCCTGTGGGATCAATTTGTGGTGCAGACGGATACTGTTCAAACCAATCCCAACACCACTCCCATACATTGCCATTCATGCCGTGAAGCCCAAAAGCATTTGGTTTTTTTTGACCGACTGGCTGAGTAGAAGATTGGCTATTTGCTTTAAACCAAGCAAAGTCTCTAAGCACATTTCCACCAGAATACAAGGTGTCTGTTCCAGCCAGAGCACAGTATTCCCATTCCGCCTCAGTTGGCAACCGCCACCCCAAAGCATCATTGTCCAAATGCACACGAAGACCATTAATTTGATAAGCTGGCGAATAACCACAGAGCCTACTCAATGCATTGGCGCAATGGACAGCATCAAACCAGGATACATTTTCAACTGGACGATCTCCACCTTTAAAGGTACTTGCATTTTGCCTCATTACAAACTGGTAAAGCGATTGTGTGAACGGATAGATCATCACCGCAATTGATCTGGTTAATCGGACATGATGTTTGGGGCGCTCATCATCAAAACCTGTTTCATTGGAAAACCGAGTTTTCCATTTTTTGGTTGGCTCAGCTGAACCCATTACAAATGACCCATTTGGAATCATCATGGTCTGTTCATGAAGATTCTTAATCATTTCAAAGCGCAACAGAACGGAGTCCCAGCTCAGAGATTGCCAGTCATGCAAATGGACATCCGGACTGTGTTCTTTCCAAGCAAATGCGAAAGACTTTAATTTATACCAAGCAGATTGCTTGCGAAGCAGCGCCTTATAATTTGCAACATATTCAGTCACGGTGTCTTCAGAGTAAGGCAATTTAGGTGTCGGGTTATCTACAATGCCAAGCGCAGCAAGCCTTTGCTGCATCCGTTTGATTTCTGAGGCCCATCCCAGTTGAAACTTCCACTCCAGCTCTAAATAACTGTTTAAATCGTCTCTGAGTATTGTGTGTGGCAAACGCCAAGTCAAATTGAGGTGCTTTAAAATGGCAGACAAATACCAGACAAGTTGTCCACCTTCATAGGAAATGTCAGGATATGCATCTCCAGCATAATAACATTGGGACAGACTTACTTTTGAAGGCATTGCTTAAATCACCCAGCAAAATGAACAGCGGCGCACAAATGTGCACCGCTGAGTAGAAATTAGGGGTTTGCGCTTTAGATGTCTAGGACTTCATCCAGAGCGCCCATTTGACGAAGAACTTCTTCTTCACCTTCAGTTAAGTAATCCGACTCGCCAAACTCCTCGGTATAGTCTTGTTGGGCCTCACTAGACCGTCGACTAGACAATTTACGAGCCGAACCATCGCTTAAAACACGCTCAAGTTTGTCGGTTACTATGTCAATAGCAGCCTGTAGAGTGTCTTCCTTTGCTTGTATGACGGAACGGTCTTCGCCCGGAATGGATACGGTCATCTTCAAACTGATTTGCTGACCGTCTTTGGCGGCATCTGCGTGAATTGAAACTTCGTCAAGGTCGAACTTATGCCGTTCGATTGGACGAGCGCATTTCTCTTCGGCGTAGCGCATCATATAGCGCGTAAACAGATGATCGGCTGAATGTGCTGTAAAGTGCATCGCTTCTCTCCGTGACAGGACACACTGAAGTGTGTGTGCTGTACTGTTATCTTACGATAAAAATGCGCTTGGACAACAGCAAAAATTTGAGAAATAGAAATTTTCTATGTTCATTTCGACACACTGCCCTTAATTTGCTGTGGATCGACAGATGGATTAATGTGTATGACTACAGATCCACAATTTCATATGGGTGCCTTTCTTTGAAAGGTGAAACGGGAAACCGGTGCGACATTGTCAAGTCCGGTGCGGCCCCCGCCACTGTAACTGCAACTGCGACCAGCCAATGTCACTGATAAATCTATCGGGAAGATGCTGAACAATCGTGCAGAAGTCAGGAGACCGGCCCATGTGCTTGACGCCAAAAATTCTTCGGGGATGGAGAATATGCGATGACAACCGTTCAGACATTTTCACTTTACACACAGCTCTTGCTGTGTTCCTTGCTTTTTTGTCAAGAAGGTCATGCTGAACAAACAGATGCCGAGATCACCGTAGAGTCAACGGATTCTTCAATTGACCCTTCTGAAGGGACAGCCACTGTAAGTGTCATCCAAATCGATCACACCCAAGCGACTGCTGCTGATCTGGGACAAATGATAGAACAAGCACCTGGCGTTCAGGTGACTTCAATTGGTGGGTTGGGAGATTTTGCAGGTGTTGGCTTACGAGGCTCTACACTGCGTCAGACGCTTGTATATCTGGATGGTATACCCCTCAATCCGGATGGGGCTTCTGTGGTCAATTTGTCCGAACTGCCACCCCGTGCCTTTTCACACATTGCAGTCTACAGAGGGCTGACGCCACCCACACTCCCCTCGGCTTCGATGGGAGGTGTTGTTCATTTGCATTCCCGTCAATCTCAAACCACACATGCACAAGTCTCAGCTGGTACATGGAATACATTGAGGGCCAACTTGTATCATGGTCATGAAGTCCAAACAAAATGGGGTCCGCTTCACATTATTGGTTTTGCAGACACACTAACAACAAAAGGGAACTTTACTTACTTTGATGACAATGGAACCCCCTACAATTTAAGAGACGATGCACGAAGAGAACGGCTCAACAATGACAAAAGTCAGGCAACAGGCCAACTTAAGCTTAAACTGGGACACCCCAGTAAACAGATCAGTCTATTTGGTTCCTTCCTCAATAGAGAGGAAGGCATTAGTGGCTCAATCCGCCTACCTGCTGAAACGGCACGGTTAGAGACAAACAGGTCTCTTTCAGCCATTGACTATGTCCGTCGAGGTTCAAAACTGGCATTTAATGGCCAACTGTGGAATGTCCATCGCCTTGAATACTTTGATGATCGCAACTCTGAGCTTGGACTGGGAAGTCAGTGGAATAAGTATGTCAGCCAAAGCATCGGTGGAAAATTGCAATTGAGAACCCTGCGAAGCAGTCGATATGTCACAACGGTTAGCATCAATCCACGGTTAGAACATTTTGATACTCGAGATCAAATATCAAAATCGGGAACGGAAACCCATAGACGAGCAGGAGGAATGCTCACAGCCGGCTCAGATATCTATCTTCATCAAGACAAACTCCACATTAGTCCTGCTTTTATTTTATCCACATTGAAATATCTCGAAGGAGATGACCGATGGTATGTCCATCCATCCCCTCGAGTGGGAATTCGGTATAGCTTAAACAGATGGTTGAGCATCAGAAGCACCGCAGGCACTTATTTTAGACCTCCAGACATGTTCGAACTTTATGGCGACCGTGGCTTTATACTTGGCAATCCAGAACTCAGACCCGAAATCGGGCAACAAGCAGATATTGGCACCAAGCTCAATTGGGATTCAAAACACATTACTGGTCATTTGGAGTGTGTCTATTTTATAAATCCTTCCAGCGATCGAATTACCTACATTCAAAACTCTCAATTTACGCAAATCGCTCAGAATGTGGGTTCAGCGATGGTAAGTGGAGTAGAGACGAGCTTTGTAAACGCAGGTTGGAATCACTTCTCGCAATCAACCAGTCTGACATGGATACAAAGTCAGAATAAAGACAACCATCCAATGATCGTGGGCAATCCATTGCCCAGACTTCCTGAGTGGGAACTCCATACACAACAGTCATTTTTTATTGACAGAAAGTTCAGACTCACCCATCAATGGCACTACACATCCAGTAATACATGGGACGCATTTGCTTGGTTTTCAAGCCCACCACGCCACATTCATTCTGCATTTATACGCACGAAGTTGTTCAAAAGAGGACCTGACCTTGAACTTGGAGTAAACAACCTCACGGACAACATCACAATGGTAGCCCCAAGAGATGGTCCAAATGCGCTTGACAGAGGTTGGTCGGTCAAGCCAATCGCAGACTACAACGCTTTTCCAATAGCAGGAAGGCAATTCATCATTTCATTACACTATACCCCAACCTCTTAAATAGGCGGTTTCACATGACATTACTGATCCACCTGATTGCTTGCAGCGGTAAATCTGAAAGCAATGACCTTTATTATGATACAGCGACTTCCGATACATCGGATACAATCAGTGACTCAGATACGACAGACACCTACGATACAAACTCAAATTATAGCCATGCCATCGTGACGACTGCAGATTATGCAAATGGGCTGGGTGCTTTGGCAGTCATCGGGCTCGAAACTCAAACGGTAAATGACAACCTCATTCAAAATATACACTCAGATGCTCTAACAGTTGTAGAGGAATCCCTTATTTTCCAAATCAACCGTCTTGGCGTTGACAGCATTCGAATATATGAATGGGCGAACTGGGATACCCCATTGACAGAGTGGTCTACAGGGGACAACAGCAACCCCCAGCAAGTGGCTAAATGCTTTGACACAGTGGTGACAAGTCTATTTGCCAAAGATTATCTCGCCATTTACAATCTCAATGGCATTATCCAAGGCCAAATTGATCTGTCAGCATTTGTTCCCGCAGGAGACACCGATGGCTCTCCAGAAGCCTCAAGCATTATCCGGATTGGAAACTCAGCCTATGTGGCCCTTCAGCAACTAGACATGGACGGTGGAGGACCATCAGTTCAATCTACAGGGCCTGGAATGGTCTTAGAGGTGGACTGTGAGTCGCTGTCTGTCCTGAACACCTTTGAAGTTGGACCCAACCCGAGACTATCAGCAGTGGGAAACAACATTATCATGCGAACTGGGGTCCTTGGTAACTTTGATGGCGGTATTCGGCGGCTTGACACCCAAACCAACGAACTGGCGGCATACACCATTTACGATTTGGATTACGGTGTGTGGTTCAGTGGGATTGCAGGAACAACAGATGGTCAAATTGGTGTCAATGGCTTTGATCCCGTTACTTATGAGTCTGTATTTTTATGTGGAGACGACAACGGACTCGTCGAAATAGAAAGGAGTTCAAGCAGTTATTTCAGTCACATTATAAACAATGATCAATCCGAGTTTTGGCTATCAACCGATCAGGGAATACGAATTTTCGACTCAGAGAGCTGTTCAGAACTTACTGAAACACCACTTCAAACCACCCTTAATCCATCTCATGTTTCTTTTTATTAGCCTTCTCATTGGTTGCACAAAGACGGTCTCTAGCTGTGATGACATGTGCCGTGAAGCCAAAGCACTGACGGCCTCATGCCTATTGGAATGGGATCTCGATTGGGATGCCGCAGGATATGAGGATGCTGACGCCTTTGAAAACAGCTGTAAGACATGGATTTGGGAACAAGAACAACTTATAGAGGCAGCTCAAAAAAGAGGCGAAGCTGTTAAAAGTCTTGAAGAAACATGTTCAAATAGAGCCCAAATATTAAGTTCAGATACTGCAACATGTGAAGACATGGGTCTCTGGAGTGAAGAACTGTGAGGCTGTACCCAAATGTGTG
Organism: Myxococcota bacterium; assembly: GCA_036146655.1. Taxonomy (GTDB): domain Bacteria; phylum Myxococcota_A; class UBA796; order UBA796; family UBA796; genus JAYYJC01. Next base: position 7,676 of record JAYYJC010000167.1, read on the forward strand.
GTCTGAATTTATTAGAAGTGCTCAAACTTTGAGCCTTGAAGAGGGTGTCCTTGAAGAGTGGCACAAAGGACGAACAGCCTACGCACTTTGGATTCTTAGGATAGAATCAAAGTCCACCATTTCAGAGCTTCGGAACCTTCAAGATTCTTTGGCAAAATGGATTGATCCTGTAACGGAATTCCACATAACCACATGGGTTTCCGGCTTTCCAAGTTCATCCTTGCAATACAATGATGATGTCTTGGAGCGTGATCTACAGAAAGCAGCGAAAAGGGTCGGCGAGGGTTCAACTATTTCTGTAAAACTAGGACACATTAATTCATTTCAAACATCTGCTTTTGTGGAAGTTGAGGATCATCGTGGTCATATCCATGCCATCAGAAAGCAACTCAACACGCATAAAGAAATCAGATTTGCGCCTTTTATTCCGCACATTACGCTCGGAAATTACACCGATAAATACGACACACCACTCATTAAATCAGAAATCGAAAGACTTGATCCTCCCGTCGCTGAACTTCATTTTAATTCAGTTGAATGGGTGGAATTTTCACCACAAGGCTGCCGTAAAACATTAAAGTGCATCAAGCGCATTCATCGGAGAAGCAACACATGAAAATCCTCATTACAGGTGGCTGTAGAAGTGGTAAAAGCAGGCTGGCCCAATCCTTAGCAGAATCCATTTCACCTCAGCGTTGGTATTTGGCAACAGCTGAAGCCTTTGATGATGAAATGGAAGACAGAATAAAACGGCACCGTTCAGACAGAGATGACACATGGTCCACAATAGAAGAACCCATTAACATCGCACAACATTTTAACCAGCCAGGTGTTGTTCTTGTCGACTGCCTTACTCTTTGGCTCAGCAATCAGCTGATGAAAACCACTGAAGATTCCGAAATAGAAAAGGCCATTGATGAACTGGTGGAGGCTTATTCTCGTTCGAATGGACCACTGATTATGGTGACAAACGAAGTTGGACTTGGAATAGTCCCAATGAACTCACTGGCGAGGCAATTTCGAGATCATGCTGGGCGGCTTGCTCAAAAAATAGCACTTCATAGTCAACATGTGGCCTTCTGTGCTGCAGGAATCCCACTTTGGATCAAGGGAAACCCCAATGTCGAAAACCTACTCTGAAATCGCTCAACATCAACTAAATGCTCTGGCGAAACCCCCCGGAGCACTTGGTCAACTCGAGGCTATTGCGCTTCGTCTATCTGAAGCACAACAGAAGTTTCCACCCACAGCCCACTCTCCACATGTGTTAATTTTCGCTGGAGATCACGGCGTCACGGAAGAAAATATAAGTGCCTATCCTTCTGAGGTCACGCTTGCGATGATTGCCACTATTTCGAGTGGAAAGTCTGCGGTCGGCGTTCTTGCACAGCAATCAGCTGCTCAACTTCGGGTCGTCAATGTTGGAGCGAAAAATGCGCCGCCGTCACTACATACACCAGATTGGATAAAGTACATCAATGCCTCAGTGGGACAAGGCACACAAAACATCTGCATCCGTGATGCAATGACCATTGAGGAAACCCAGCGTGCAATAGAAGTCGGCCGACAGATGGTGAGAGACTCGATGAATGAGGGTGCAGATGTTGTTGTCATTGGTGAAATGGGAATCGGAAACACAACCCCTGCAGCTGCCATCACCTCAAAAATATTGGGAATTGATCCCTCCAAAAGTGTTGGACCCGGAACAGGTTTAAACCCTGAGGGGGTGAACAGAAAAATAAAGGCAGTCCAAACGGCAATTGAACGTTCAAATGCCACAGGTGCCCTTAAAATTCTGGCTGCACTTGGTGGGTTTGAGATCGCAGCGATGACCGGCGCAATGCAAGAGTCGGCGAAGTGGAATATACCTGTGATCTTGGATGGATACATCGCCTCTGCAGCCGCATTGATTGCATTTCATCAAAATGAAGCAGTCAGCAGAGTACTTATCCCAGCGACATGCTCTGCAGAGCCAGGACACATCGAAATATTAAAACACCTTAAACTGAATGATAAACCGTTACTCAATTGGGGACTTCGATTGGGCGAGGGCAGTGCTGCCACTTTGTTTTTACCAATAGTGAAGTCAGCATGCGCCATTTGTTCTGAAATGGCCACTTTAGAAAGCGTATTGACTGGCGCACCATGACACCAATTATCGCCATTAGAACAGCCATGAGGTTTCTGACCAGAATCCCAATCCCTGGCCCACATGCAGATTCAGAAGCTGAGTTTGCATGGAGTGTGGCATGGTACCCAGCGGTTGGAATATTGATTGGATCAATCGGCGCCCTTCTCAGTCTGGTGTGTTCAGGGATTGGTTTACCCAGTTCATTTTCAGCGATACTAATCTGGGGATTTCTAATTGTAATGACTGGCGCCTTACATGAAGACGGCTTTGCAGATACTGCCGATGCGATTGGTGGCGGAAGCAGCATTCAAAAAAGATTGGAGATCATGAAAGACTCACGAATCGGAACATTTGGGGGAATAGCATTGATTGCCTTGCTTTCGTGGCGATTTGCAACCCTAAATAATCTTGACATGGCGTACTGGCCAAGTGTGCTCATCCTTTCACAAAGTCTCAGTAGATTAACGCCCTTATTTATTCTTTATTGGCTCCCCTATGCTCGAGAAGAAGACAAAGGAATCGCAACACCATTCATATCAGGACTCAACTGGCATCACATCGCATTGGCTTGGATAAGCATGTGTCCTCTGATTCTTTGGGACCCCCCACGAATACTTATATTACTCTTGGGTATTGCCACATGCGGCATTTTATGGGGTCTCTATTGCCGCAGCAAAGTCAACGGTATTACGGGTGACCTTGCTGGTGCATCAATCATTATCGGAGAGTTTTGGTTGTTGGGCTACCTTTGCCTATCCTAGCGCACAAAGATCCAGCCTCGATGGGAGTAGGCTTGATCTGGACTCCATCGGTGACCACCTGCGCTCGAGAAGCGATTTGGATAGTGGTTTTGTGTGTGGCAACCAAAACCCACCCCAGCATCGTTGCTAGTGCAGTCCCCTTCATTGTTCATGGTAATGCCATAACGGCAGTTGGCATTGGTTGCACTGGGCTGAAATCCTTTGACATTACAGTTCGGTTGGTTGTCCCAATTGCTACTGGCTTCTGGGATCCAATTTAAGAAATCCGCTCTGGAATAAGGCACATCAATGTGTCCACCGGTAAAGAGGGCATGTGCTGAACTTGCAGATGTGGTTATAGTATGTGAGTTTCCGATAGAAGACAAATCCAGTCTAATCTCAGACACCCCCAAACTGTGATAGGCCTGATTTTTTACATTTTCATCGATACTCGCTTCCGCAATGGTTTCATTGAGCAACGCATTGCTGCTCCAATAGCTTGAATCATATCGAAAAGTGGAGTTATCATTGTCTTTTACCATCAGCACCATTGTCCAGCCACCTCCGTCAGTCGTCATGTCACAATACACCGGATAAGGGGACTGACTTCCGGTATTGATGTAATAAGTCCCATCATTTGCGGACCCCAACTGACTCAGTATGTCAGCACACGATGAGCCAGGACAACTGTTGGCTCCGCCATAAGTATTCGTATTATTGGGGTCGTTGTCGTCACAATCAATATTTGTCTCAACTGAATCACAGTCCAAATCGTTGATACTGGTGCTGGAGTTGGGATCGGTGTCATCACAGTCATTCCATGCAAGGACGCCGTCTGAGTCCTGATCAAGCATGCTGCTTAAAGAAGAGCACTGCCACGCACCGGCACTTTGATCATAAGTCACACTCTCTCCGTCTGAACAACTTAAGCTCGACAGCGTATCCGCAAGAATGGCGCATGTCCATATTCCACTCGCAGATTCATAAACAACGGTTTGACCATCAGCGCAATTCAGGTCTTGGAGTGTGTCATCATCGTAGTCACAATACCAACCAATTGCACCATCAAACTTTGGTATTTCGTCGTTGACACAGGATATGTCGAGAAGGGTGTCGGAGTCGGTCGAATAAGTCACAAGGGTATCTCCACCCATGGTTGACATGTTGGCCAAATCAATGGTGCCGTTGGTCACATAGGCTTCTACTTGAGTTTCGCTCAGTTGTGTGTCATTGTCTCCATCAGAGATATCAAGGGGTATTCCTGTGATATCTGACCAGTTTACGGCAATGGTTGGACCAACCCATGCCCCATTTGAATCCACAACAAGAACCCCACCTACACTTATTTGAGTGGCTTCAACGGTTCCACCACTAAGATTTGTACTTGAACCACTCAGCTGTGCGTATGGAGCGGATAAAATGGCCTGCCTCGGTGACAGCGGGCCTGAAGTATCGATCTCTATTTCCAAAAATAACGGGTAAAGCGATAATACAGATTCGTCCAAAGGATTACTAGAGTCAGTTCCCAAAGAAACAGAATAATACCCGTTATTAAAGGCCACAGACAGATCCTCTTCGTAGAGCAGATTGCCGGTGAGCAAGTCGTCATAAATTCTAAAGTGGAGGGTCTGAGTCCCTTCGAGAGCAGCACCACTGGAGTCCAAAAGTCGACCTTGTTGACTCAGCTGTAGTGGAACACCAAATGCAACAGACAGCCCAAATAAATACGGAATAATCATCCTCTCTCCCGATAGAATGGTGTGAGTATACTGTAGTCAAAATGTGCGGGTGCCGTCAAGTGAAACTCTATTAAACGGTGACGGATTTGAAAACGAACCGATGATATTAATTAAAGTCAGAATTGCGCATATGCTTGCCATTGCCCATCGCACTTAAAATCCTTATTTAATGCTGTATATGGATAAGGGATTTGGAAAACCCTTTATTTGATGCGTTCCGAGGATGTACAATGGAGAATGACACGCCCCTTGAAAGTTTGGACCAATGAGGATGTCTCGATCATAGGTCTTGCACAGGTTTTCCAATCGTGCAGCGAGATTGACGGCATCTCCGATGACCGTAAAATCGAGACGGCCGGGAGCCCCAATATTCCCATAAAAGACCTCTCCCAAACTTAAGCCGAAACCTGCACGAATGGGCTTTTCAGGATTTTTTTTAGTCCATTCCAACACACGCTGGTTGGATCTTCGAGCAGCTCGAAGACAAGAGTCGGCAGCAGAAGTATCCAGCAACTGTTGATACGCTGCGCTTCCGGAGTAGGTTTCGACTGGGAAAATGGCCATGACCGCATCTCCCATAAACTTGAGAATCTCACCCCCCTCTTCTTGAATGACCGAACATACAATCGAGAGGTATTTGTTAAGGACATTAATCGTTGAGACTGCCCCTATTTTACTGCACAGTTCACTGAAACCTCTCATATCAGAATACAACATGGCAGCTCGAATCGTTCGTCCTTCACCAAGTTTGACTTCACCCTGAAGCACACGGGGCCCCGTTTTCCGACCGATGTACAATTGAAAAAGCACATTCGCAAGTTGTTGTGAAGTTAAGGAGTCTGCCAATAACGCAAGGGTTCGAGCAAAATTACAGAGGGCACGGTACACATCGTCATGGAAACCGCTGGGATGCTTTGTGGCCAACGACAGAACATGAACCCGTTCATGTGTACCCAGAAGCGGCAAGGACATGTAATCTGTAAAGCCCTGAGATTGAAGTTCTTTGAGAAATGGCAACTCAACTGTTGAATCACCACTTAAACACCAACGGCGTGGGACCTTTCCTTCTACAACCAAACGAATGGGACTGTCAATGTAAATGGGAGATTCCAAACTGCTCTGCGTAATGGTCACTTCAGTGGGGTACTGCTCATTGGGAGTCAACTGATAAGCCAAGCCAGCGAGTTCAGGATGCATGACAAATATTCCAAGATTCAATCGGTCAATTTGAATGTCAAGTTCTAAAAACTGGCCCATTAACAATTGGCAAAGATCTGAAAGATTACGGGCATTTCGGCCAACTTTGAAAAGCCAGTCATGTAGACTTTTTGAGATTTCTAGTTCAGTAATATCAGAATTCATCGAATAAATATATTCGAAACCTCGTAAGTGTACACCATGTATTTTCTATTCTGCAAATAGATGACTTAAGTTAGGGACGGCACCATGATGCTCGACCACCTGAGAAGCTCTGTTTACAGCACTGGCAAGGGAAGAATGAATGTCCCGTTTGGCAACCAAAGCATTCGCCACAAAGGCAGCTAGAAATGCATCACCCGCTCCAATGGTGTCGACCACTGTTGTCTGTGGTGAGGGTTGCCAATACCACTGCGACTCTATCAAAACCCCAGCCCCATCGGCATCGCAAGTCAAAATGACAACAGCCGCATGACAGTATGATTGAAGTTTGACGGCCAGTGCCTTAGGAGAAAGATCAAAGACACCGGTCATCACACAGGCTTCTTCATAGTTGGCTTTAATCCAATGGGCTTGGCGCATCTGGGCTTGAATGATGCTGTCACTGTAGTGAGGGGCTCGGAGGTTGATGTCAAAAATCCGGATGGCTTCAGGTGCACTTTGAAGCCAAGAAGACAGACGGCTGAGGCCGTGTGAGGTTCTCATTACCAACGAACTGTAAACCATTGCAACAGGAGAAGGTGGCGTGGGCATTGGAACGATTGGCAGATGGTCCCAAGCCACATCTTCAAAAATGGTGTAGGTGGCATTCCCGTTTTCTTCAAGTTCAGCGACCACAAATCCGGTTTCAAGGCGTGCATTTACGCCCAAAAGAGAGAGGTTGACGCCTGCGGCATTCAAACGGCGACGCAACTCATAACCAAGACGGTCATCGCCCACTGCCGACACCAGTGACACAGGCACATCAAGCTGACGCAGATGCATCGCCACATTGAGTGGGGCACCACCAAGAAATAGCCCTGCAGGTGTTGAATCCCACAGGGCTTCTCCAATGCACCAAATCTCAGATGGCTTTTGTTCGTTGCTCAGAACATCCTCCCGAAGTCGGACTATTCTCTATCCTGTCTGCGTCCGCAAAGCATGACGGTCGAGAAAATCAAAGGGATAAATCCAACGGGAGACACCATTTGGCAGCCCGTTTTTCCCTCAGGAGTCTCTCCATGATCATGTTCGGCTTGATTAATCTCGGTATCATCATCCGCCTCTTGTACAGGCAATTCATCACAGATGGGCTCCAAATCCCCATCGCTGTCTGCGGTCAGATAGAACGTTCCAGGCATGTAAAGGTTATAAATGCCTTCCGCCTCGGTTTCATAAACATAGTAAACAGCCTGCTCACCGATGGGATGACCCGGATCTGTGTCGTAGCAGTTCGGCATGTCCTCTGCGTTGCTGTAGTCATAGCCAGTGGTGTACAGCTCAAACTCGTCGACTCCAAGGCCACTGTTGTCTTGGAGTACGGACAGAGTTGCAGTATAATTCGAGATCACTTCACCCAAGCTTCCTTCAGCCACACCTCTGCAGCTCGCATCAATGACTTCGGCAAGCACAACATGGCAGCTGGCATCGGATTCACACATGGACTGAACTTCAGCCTCTTCCACAAGAATTCCAGCAACAGCGGTGGAAACGAATAACAACATTGAAAACTCCTAGAATTGAGTAGGTAAGGAATGGTGATTGATTAACCAGCAAATATAATGCCAAAACCAAAGACACATGTAAAGGGCATTTAGAACAAAGACCAAAAATTGAGAACGACATCTATGCCATCATATTTGCGTGACAGATGAACGAAAATGCAGTTCAATACGGATAATGAATATTGGCTGTAAATTTGCTAAAACAGCTCACACAATCCGCCAACATGGAGACATACATGACAATCAGCCTACGAATGCTTCCAATTGTGCTACTGATGGGCTGCCCCTCACCTGAACGGCTTATCAAAAGTAAAGACTGCGATTACCAAAACCCGCATGCACTCTCATTGACCTTTACAGACAATGAGGGGAATCCTTATGAGCCCATTTCTGTATATGCATTTGCCAGCAATGGACAAAGTGGTGAGGGAGAAATCACCACAGAAGGGAATTGGCTCGTGGGTGACGGGGCTTATGGAAATATTGAAGTGATTGTTCAGCATGAGAGCGGCCAAGAAATCCTTCAGTATAATGTGCTTTTTGATGCATGCAATCTTCCGGTTCAACAGGTCCATGAGGTTGAGCTCGATGTCTCTCCCTGTCCAGAAGAGATTTACTCAGGCTATACATTCACGATTCAAGACAACAACGGGGCCAATGTCGTTGCAGATGAAGTGTTTTACAGTCATGACGGTTGGGACTGGATCGAGTACAACTGCGAGAATAATTCGTGCCATCAAGTCCAAATCCATCCAGTTGGAGAAACCCTATATGTGCGAGTTGCAAGAGACGGTGAAGCCATCGAAGCACAATTTTTGGTGATGTATGACGAATGCGGTGCCATTGGCGAGGCGCATACTTTGGACTTTACAGGAGAGCGGGAATGTCCAGGGAACGATGACATACTTGGACTCAATCGACGCTACGGTTGTGGAGACATCAATCTTGCAGCTGTGAATTCAGACGGCACAGATATGTTGACACTTGAGTTTGAGACCATTCTCAACGAGCTAGAGCTGGGGAACACTCTGAGCTTTTCCGCCACCAGCAACGAGCTGGAGCTGACATATGAACGAGGCTTGTATCTGGATGAAGTCTTCTGCGGAGATGTGATGATGAATGAGCGCTATGTGACACAATCCTTGGTTGCAACTGCCGGCATTGTGCACCTCACACTGAACACCATCAATGAAGCCTTAGAAGGTAAGGTCACAGTCGTACTCGAAGATGTTGTCTTAGAAGACAGCCTTGAAGGATGCAGTACATTGATTGAAGAATTAATCTGGGACGATACATTAGTGGGCTGGTTTCATGGCTAGCCCACTGAAAGTCCATTCAAAATGCGATGCCATTCTGACTGAGCGTCTTCGGATAAGATGAAATGGTGGCAGAAAGAAATGTGCTGGATTGGCCAATTCCAAGTTGGAGCCAATGATCGAGTCAATGCCATTTTATATTTGTTCATGAGCTTGTTCAGATTAAATTTGACACCCAGTGGTCGGCGATGCGTCAAGCAGACAATCAAATCAATCAAGAATGGGGATTTAGCGTTCAAGGAAACTTTGTTCGAGCAGCAGATGGTTCGAAAATTGCAAACAATGAGGGCCAGCCTTGGCCGAAGACCATGTCACAAAAACAACTCTGGGATGAGGAACTCAATGCAGTCGACGAAACCCAAAAATGAACCACTCAACCATGTGAAGAATTTCCGACCGCAAAACCTGTCTATTCATTATCTACTCATTCAAAGAATAATACATGATCGCTCTCTAATTAGATCAAGTATTTTCCCCTTACTACTGTAATATGTGACCGTCCTGTCACTTGCACAAAACCTACTCAATGGTATAATATACAATCCATTGAACAGGTTTATCATGCTTTTATTGTTTTTCATTGCCTGCCAAGACAAAGGTGTCGGCACTTGTGAGTCCCCAATTCTTGATGGACCAACCCATCGGTTCCCGCTTGGAGAAACCTATTTTTTTCCAAACAGCCCGTGCGGTGATTGGGAAAGCGAAAGCATCACTGTCTTGCAAGGGGACGATGGATACATGCGGGCCACACCACAGTCGATTGGCACTTATTCGTTTAACAACAACGGACAGACTCTCGAAATCACTGTTATTGATCCGGATGAGATCCCCTTTCACAACCTTAATTATCTGCCATCACAAAGTATTGCGGCTGAAGCTGGTCACACTTGGGTAGCCCAAGTGTACAGCCCGAAAGTCAGTCACATTTCTCCTTCAGGCGAAGTGACCGAGATTCCTGTGGGTTCTTGGCCGGTTGCCCTTGGTACTCATCCCAATTTATCGCATGTTCTCGTTGCTCACAAAGGCAGTGACACACTTGGATGGCTCAACAAAAATACACATGTCCTTGACGATGCTGTTTGGGTCGGTGACGAACCAACCAATATGATTATTGACCAAGACGCAAAATATGCGTATGTGTCCCTCGCCACAGAAAGCGCTGTTTCCGTTATCGACATCGCATCTCGAACCGTCATCAATAAACTTGACGCCCTTCGAGATCCGATGGCCATGGCTCTCTCTTCTGATGGCCATATGCTGTATGTGGCCACTCAGCGGTCGGGCATGGTGGACCGGTATCCATTTGAATCAGATCATCGCCTTGAAGATGAAATTGATTTGGTGGTCATTGACACGCAAAGCGGCAGAATAGCTCAACGTTGGACCGATCTTGGTGGAACCATCAATGGACTTCTGATTGAT
>JAYYJC010000168.1:0-3269 GCA_036146655.1 Myxococcota bacterium
TACATCAAGATCTGGCCAGACAATGGCAATAACCCATACAGTGATGAGGCCCCTGTGTATCAAGAGTTTGCCGGTGGTGCCGATCGCTCTTTTTACATTAGTACCATGGCCATGGTCCACAACAGCTCTCCACTTAAAGAAGCCACTCAAGCTGTGGCTTGGATCAAATGCTTTAATTCAAGCTATGAGCTTCAAGGAGATGCCCAATCCATTCCACTCGACCTGAACAGCACACTCGATACCTGGACAGAACTCAGTGCAATGGTCACCTGTGGCTCAGACACTACTCTGGTTCAAGCTGTTGTTTCCTTAAACACACCAGATGACACTGATAGTGATGGTGACGGTACACCAGATGTCGGTCAATCAACTGGCAATGTTTATTTTGATGCAATTGTTTTCGGTGAATACAACAACACCGCCCTTCCAGAAGATGTCGACAACGATGGTGATGGTCAGACCGAAAATGACGGCGACTGTGATGACACCAATCCAGATGTTTATACCGGCGCTGTTGAAGTCTGTGATGGAATAGACAACAACTGCTCTGGCGACGAAACCGACGCCACTGTACTGACCTCTTATTATCCAGATGCGGATAACGATGGTTACGGCGACGAAAACGGCACACCAGTAGAAGCCTGCGAAGCCCCATCTGGTCATGTGGACAACATGGATGACTGCAATGACGACGATGTAGACACCAACCCATTGGCATTTGACAATCCAATGAATTCAGATGACGAAGACTGTTCTGGCGTTGCGGCTTCTCTCGTAGATTTTGATGGCGGCTTGCTAAATGGCAGCTTCGAAGATGCAGACCCAGTCAATCAAACGGCGTGGGGCGCTGAACTTCCTGAGAACTGGCTCAACATTGGAAACTCAAGAGCAACTCAGTTGGCTTCAGAAAACCTTTATGGAGACAATGGCGACTCGGGTGTGCAGGTTGCTGCATTTGATGGCAACAAATACCTCAAAATCTGGCCTGAAAATGGTGGCAATCCTTATGCCCCAGAAGCGCCCGTCTTCCAAGAATGGTCTGGTGGAGCTGAAAAGACTTTTTACATCGGTGCCATGGGCATGATTCACAACAGCTCTCCACTTCAAGGTACTTCAAACGCAGTGGCTTGGATCAAGTGTTTTGACTCCAACTATTCGCTTCAAGGCGATGCGCAATCTGTGCCACTTGATGCAAACAGTGCATTGGACACTTGGACAGAACTCAGTGCGACCGTCACCTGTGGTGCAACGACAGTATTGGTTCAGGCCGTGGTGTCTTTGAATACCCCAGATGGTTCAACCACTGGTAACGCCTATTTTGATGCAGTCGTTTTCGGCGAATACAGCAACTAATTGACATCTATGGGCACAGTTGGCCTCGGCCTTCTGTGCCCTTTTTCCCTTTTCACCACTATTAACCAACCGTCTATGCCCAAATATATTACAAATACAGGAATGGCCTTTGTCCTCTTTGGAACAACCTTCTGTTTAACAAGCCACGCCAAGCCCAATGTGGTCACTGTCCAAAAGGACGAGAATGGTCATCAAATCCTGATAGACGGCGAAGCCACCATGCTGCTTGGCATGAACTGGGGCTATATTCCCATCGGTCAAAACTACTCCTATGACTTTTGGGGACAACCAGAGGACTTCATCCAAACGGCGCTCGACCGCGAAATGAGTCTCCTCAGAGATATGGGCGTGAATACCGTTCGTCAATATGCGGTCATCCCACCCAAATGGGTCACTTACATCTATCAAAAATATGGCATTACGACCATGATCAACCATACGGCTGGTCGATATGGTTTGGAAATCGATGGCACTTGGGTACCCGTCACCAATTATCAAGATCCAAAGACCAGAGCGCTTATCAAATCTCAATTTCGGACCGTAGTCCAAACCTACAAGGACACAGAAGGTGTGGTGCTGTGGCTCATTGGAAATGAAAATAACTATGGACTTCATTGGGACAGTTTCGAGATCGCTGCACTTCCCAAAGATGAAGCTGCAGCCGCACGCGCAAGTTATCTCTACAGTTTGTATGGCGAGATTGTTGACGAAATCCATGCGGCAGACCCCAACCACCCTGTCGCCATTGCAAACGGCGATCTTCAATACATCGATTTAATCGCTACACATATTCCAAACCTCGATATATTGGGGTCCAATGTCTATCGAGGAGAATCTGATAGAGATTTCTACCAAAAAATCGACGATAAACTTGGAATTCCTGCTTTATTTACTGAGTTTGGTGCAGATGCATACAATGCCAAACTGGGACGAGAGGATCACCTCTCTCAGGCATACTATCTTCAACAGCAATGGAAAGAAATCTATCTACAAAGTCACGGCAAAGGTCTTGTTGGCAATGCCATCGGCGGGTATACATTCCAATGGTCTGATGGCTGGTGGAAGTACCGCCAAGAAGAGAATCTAGACATTCATGACCCCAATGCCTCCTGGCCCAATGGCGGCTATCCCATTGATTATGTCGAGGGTCAATTCAATATGAACGAAGAGTGGTTTGGGATTTGTGCCAAAGGCTTCCCAGACGACTTTGGACATTTTGAACTCTACCCAAGGGCCGCATATTATTTGCTTAAAGATGCTTACACACTTGACCCTTACACCAAAGGCCTCACTCAAGCTCAAATCATGGCCCACTTTGATGCACTCAGTCCCTACAACTATGATCGCATCTACAAAAGTCACTTAGCGGTAGCCAAAGCCGAAGAAAACGCAAAGGGGAACATTGCTGACTTGCGCATCGAAATGACAACCATTGCATCCGGAAACAGCTTGCAAGGCAATCCTGGTTTTGACCACATGGAGTCATTTTATGTAGACTTCCTTGCTCAACCAACGGACGCTATGCGTGCAGAAGTGTCCTTCAATATATTGGGGCATGTCCCCGAGAATCGCATCGACCGTCTGTTTTATGAGGCGCGGGGTGAACGGTATCAAACCGTGGACATTGATGGTGAAGAAGTCACCATCGCTGATCCCAACCGTCTCGCAGTGTACCGTTCAAACTTTACCTATGAGCACGCCCTGTTCAATCTCACAGGCTACTTTAGAGAGGGGCACTTTCACTGGGCGAGTGAGGGTGATTTTTTCAACTTTTACCGTGAAGCATATTATGGACCCAATCCTGACATATACAATGCCAATGTCCCCATCGGCATCGAGGTTGAGGGCAAAGGAAAGTTGTCTTCCTTTAAAATGGCTGCCGGACCTCAGATTTACTGGGGTGCAAATCCAACGGC
>JAYYJC010000169.1:0-12688 GCA_036146655.1 Myxococcota bacterium
TCAGCGTCTAAAGGATGGGTGGTACAAACCTGGAATGCACTCCAAGACTTGGGTCATCCGCTGGACAAGACATCAATACTCGATGGATTAAAACATCAGGAATGTTCAAAACTGGTACTGGATCTCAATTACCCCTTCCCAAAATCTATGGGCGACAGCCACAAGGCTGTGTTGAGTGCTGGTCAGTGGCGCATCTATGGACTATAATCAGTCTACACCAAACAAGGAACGCCTTGCCATGAGCCAGAAGCTGGGTGCACCACCCACCAACCGATTTACCGTCCACAGAGCGCTTTCCTATTGGTACATTGCCTGCAAAGCTGACACTCTTAAACAAGCACCGATTGCGGCTGTCATCTGGGACACCCCATTGGTCTTGTTCCGTGATAGCTCCGGCCAGCCCAAATGCCTTCTCGATCGGTGTGCACACCGAAATGTACCGCTTTCTGACGGAACCTGCATCAATGGCCAGGTGCAATGTCCGTACCATGGTTGGCGGTTCAATGGCTCAGGGGATTGTACACACATACCGGCCCTAGCAGGTAGTGCAACTGCTCAAAATAGAAGGGTTCCAAGTTTCCCATGCCGTGAATCACAAGGATACATTTGGGTGTACACTGATTTGGACTCCTCGCCCAATCATGAGCCTTACGCCTTTCCAGAGATCGACAACTCTGAATACACCCACATTCGCTACGAGGCCGACTTTGAGGGGACTTTACACTCCACCGCAGAAAATATCTTGGATGTCCCCCATACGGCATTTCTTCACAAAGGTCTCTTCAGAGGTGGAGAGCCAAACCTCATCCAGACGGTCATCCGCCGATATTCAGACCGAGCAGATTGCGAATACATTGGAGAGCCCAGACCTTCTGGGCTTCTCGGTAAGTTTGTGGCTCCAGATGGCGGTAAAGTCACACATTACGATCGCTTTATTCTTCCAAGCATTGCTCAGGTTGAATACCGCTTGGACAAGAGACATCTCATCACGACCAGTGCATTGACGCCCATTTCAGATTTTAAAACTCGCATGTATGCAGTGGTCAGTGTAAAGATTCGCTCGTGGATCCCATTTTTACAGCAAATGGTCACGGCATTTGCCCTCAAAATCGTCAATCAAGACAAGGTGATGTTGGCAAAACAGCGTAAGGCCATCCAAGAATTCAACGGCGAAAATTACATCTATACCGATGTGGATGTGCTTGGTCCGTCCATTGCTCGGCTTCTCAAGAGAGCAACTCAAAATCCAATTGCCATCACTGAATCACCCCAAAATGAACCAGAAGCCATCATTAATGGAGAACTGCTCGCTTAACGGGCTGGCAAAATACGCTTCGCATAGAGCATAAAGTCAGGCGACTGTCCACCAGACCAAACAGCCATGAACCCATTCCCACCAATGTGAGTTAATGCTGTTTTATAGGGTGCTGCCGGTGGATCTTGAATCATCATCCCATCGGCTGCTAGGGTTCCGTCGAGGTGGTGCCATGTCCAATGAAGACTATTTTGGAAACCTGAGATAATTTTGTAATGACTGACGAGGAATCCATCTTCACCCAATGAAATACTTGGTGTATGGGTCAACCCGCCAGTCCCCAATTCATTTTCTCCAAGATAAACCGTGGGTTCAGAAGTGTCCACATGCATAGCAGTCAAATATCCCTGGTCGGATTCAGTGACATCAGGCGCAGCAGCATTGTCCAGTGAAAACTGCTCTACAAAGGAACCAGAAGACCACTCGCCCATGTGAACCGTATTGGAGCCCGAAATCGCTTCGTAAATGAGTCCAAACTCATTGTCACTCTTAGCGGCAATGCTGGGATAATAGCTTGCCCGTGCGGCAGGTGAAAGTAAAGTGGGCTCAGAAATGAATTCACCACTGGCATTAATCGGTTGCGCCACAATCGAAAAGGTATCGTCATACGCCACTGCACCTGCCACCCAAAACCCGCCATCAAACGAATCGATGGCCGGCATCCATGCATTCAATATGTCAGAAGTGCCCTCAGGAAAAGGGGACCAAAACAACCGTTCACTGAATACTTCAGTGGTTACATCGAGTGTTCGATATCGGATACTGAGATTCTGACTGCCCGAGGCATCATCACTTTGCCAAAGCAACATCACGGTGTCACCACTCACCGCAAGCCGAGGAACGGTGTGATTGACTTCTGCATCTACTGATACCAGCTCTGGACCAAATGTCTGATTGCCCTCACAATCCAGTGCTTGCAGCCACACTTCAAACTTACCGAATGAATTCGGTAAATTGTAACTGATCCAAAATTGACCATCAGAAAAAACCACATCTGGATGGATTTGCGTGCTGGATTCTGAGGGCGAAAGTAAAAATGGAGTATCGGCAAAACCACCACAGTCTGCCCATTGGTTGCTTGCAATTGAATCGGAAGTATCAGAAATAGACTTGTTCGATTGGCAACCCAAAAGCAAAAAACAAAGTACGGTTGGTTGAGTTTGCATGAACATTCCTAGACCGAGAATAAACACCATCTAACATAACGAACGCCACAAAATTTTGCCTTACCAAAATCCATATAGTCATCTATTGACGGCTTCCAAAACCGGAACAAAACAAAATTTGGCATACAGATGTGACACAATATTGCTATGTTGTAAGGGATGAATAGGCTGTTCATCATACATTACACCAGACATCGGAGGTAAAATATGGAAGGTGGAGATATCATCGGCCTAGTAATTGGCATTATTAGTTTATTAATCGGACTTGCCATCGGAATTGTATTTTTGGTAGGCACATGGAAGGCATTTGTTAAGGCTGGCAGACCAGGATGGGCTTGTCTAGTTCCATTCTATAACTTTGTGGTCATGCTGCAGATTGCAGGGCAACCCATATGGATGATTTTGGGTTTGTTTGTTCCAATTCTCAACATTGCAACACTTGCTTGGATTTACTTCAACATTTCAAAAAATTTCGGTGGTGGTATGGGAACAACCATCCTATTATTTTTCGGAATTGGTTGGCTAATACTTGGATTTGGTGCTGCCAAATACGAACCAAGCATGGCATAAATCAACAACTATTCTAAACCCAAAGCCAGCGTTTTATTCGCTGGCTTTGTTCATTAGCGGTTCAACCGAAAAGCATAGGCCACATAGGGCGGAAAAGTCGTCATGGCTCTGGACTCAATATAGGGCTGAACGATTAAGGTATGCGCATATTGCTTTTGAAGCTGACCAGTAATCAAAATCATTCCACTTCGAAACAGGACATCTTCCGCTTGAGCCGTTTGACGGTGAGTGGTCATTGAACCAACACGAAGCAAACGGGTGGCTGATTTGTTCTCAACCATTAAAAGTCCATTGAAGTTAAAGTATTGCTCATCCCCAAAAGACATCATGACTTCTGCTTCACGCTCAAAGAACCATTCCCCACTCGCGGCTTCAGGAGATTGAATTCGCCACTGTGACACATCCTCATTGAGAAAAATCACAATCGGCCCAGCCTTTGCTTTAAGGGTCAACGCCCCGCCCATGTGCCATCCTCGACCGCTGTTCTGGCGTCCGGTCTCATCGACATAATCCGCAATATCAGAATTGGTTCCATAATTGGCATCAGGCGTGTCATAATCGATGAGGGTTTGAAAATTACCAAAATAGCTGTCTGCCATCCCGTACGCTGTCAAATCCACAATGGCCAACGGTGAAAATGTCACTCGTCCACCCACTCGAGCAAAAGCTGGCGTGGCATTGACCACAGCTTGTGCCTTAAGTCCGGTATTTGTCCGTAAAATAGAGCTCTTTTTTTCAAGCATCGGTTGCCATATTCCATAGCGAAAATCAGCGGATAGACCAATTCTAGAAGTAGACAGCCCTGTTGTTAGATTTAAGGCAGGTTCAGCGGCGTAAAGTAATCCACTGTTCAGAAGCATCAAATAAAGCATAACTTACCAAGATTGATTGTTGGGATCTGACGGAAAGCCACCTTTCTGCGCCCTTGTAATTAAACCATTGATGGTATTGTGAGGCCAATCTTGCTGAATCAGATTGATCAACCAAGCCGGTAAAAGCCCCTTGGGGTCCGTAATGACCTCAACGGTCACATGAGACTTGCCATTCGCCATGGTTTGGATTTTCCAGAAAGTTCGCGTGGCTTCAGCGCGCACACAGCAGTCATTTTTAGGTTCTCTTGGGTCAACCACTGACTGAAATTGAAGCGTAAATGTCTTGGTGCCCATGTCGTAGTTTGCTTCTTGACGCATCACATAATCTCTGTCACTCACTGGCCAAGGCAAATCGTAACCCTGGCGGATCAGCTTGGTGTTTTCGCGCTCTTGTTCGATGAGGTAAGAAATGTTCATCAGGTCGACCCAATCTGGACCAAGCGGATCATTCAGTAAAAGAGCAGAAAGAACTGAGACATGAACATCGGTGACGGCCTCACCTCTGAAAGCAAATAGGTCAGAACCTTCAATGGTTTTTCTGGCGACCTCAACGCCATTGGTTGTACCCACCAGTTCCCAGCCTGTTGGGGGTGCAGACAGTGCAAAGGCACACAAAAAAGCGAGGGATGACAGCATTTATTAACCTCCAGCGTTTTAAACTTATTCATTCAAGACAAATGAGGCCAATGCATTTGACTTAATCGGTCCAGACGCAGAAATTGTCATAAAATATTCCACCATCATTGTCGTTGCTATAAAGACCAACAAGACCTGGACCTGAAATACCAGAAACATTTTTCGAAAATACCACTTGGCCTTCCCACAAAATCTCAACAGCTTCCCCATCCACATTCAACTGCCATGTCGCAAAGGTCCCATCACTGGGGAATGTTAAGTCAAATTGGTCATCAGAAGCCAAAACATTGCAGTTTTGGCCGTAACACATCGAAACTTCCATTCTTCCAGTGGGCGCATATCGGTTGTAATCCCCTTGTGGATCTTCCCAACGGGCCACCCAATAGCGATTGTTGGCGGCATCCAAATTAAAGACAATGCCAGCAAAATCATTCAGTGTGCCATTGAATGCGGTGGAAACTTCAATCGAAAAACGCTGATGGTTGCTAAAATCATGTAAGTATGCGACCGTTGCGTAAAATCCGCTGCGATTTTCGACCAATATTCCATTTTCCACCCGCCAGTTGCCATCACCTATGAAGTTCCAGCCATCAAAATCGTTGAATGGCGTACAATATTCAGCATCGGCAGTATCATCGAAGGAAATATCTGTGTCTTCTTCGATTGCGGTATCTACTGGTGGTGCCGTTGCAGTGTCTGATGGAGCCTCACCAGTGTCATTTGTGTCATCGGGTTCGGTACTTGGTTCACCATTGGGCAATTCTGTTTCACCTTCAGGTTGGTTTTGAGGAGGCTCTAAATCGTCTGACTTCTCGGTAATATTGTATTCTTGACATGCGTAAACAAGACTAAGGACCAACCACAT
The DNA here is from genome assembly GCA_036146655.1 of Myxococcota bacterium. Lineage (GTDB taxonomy): Bacteria > Myxococcota_A > UBA796 > UBA796 > UBA796 > JAYYJC01. The sequence continues at coordinate 5,425 of JAYYJC010000169.1, forward strand.
TTGTTTCTCCACTGTTGAAGGGGACTTAAATGTTAGTCCCCGCAAAACACCATCAAATCACCCATCACGAACTGTCACACACTTGCCACGGTTGATTAAGACCTGCCCTCACTTAAAGCCATTCCTATTCCAAAACATCTCCTGTAATATTCAGTCAAACAAATGATTTGACGAGGTGTTCGACAACACAAATGAACCGTGAAGATGGTTATAACCCGGCTAAAATCTGAGAAATAAGTCTCGGTAAGTTGTTGATTAGAGCTGGTTTAACTGAGTTGCACAAATCGGTTCAACCGTAGGGTTGGCTTGAGCCTGAAAGTTATCTAGAGCACCTAATTCAGACCAAAACACTTTGGTTTCTACACCATTCCCAAAATACAGACACTGAAAATCAAGACGACTCATCTTCAAGTTTATGTCATTACAATTGAACGCCAAGTCCGATGAGCATTTGAAGGTTGTTATCTGTGATTTGAATCGCTTCCCCATTGGTTTCAACTGTGAAAGTGCGCCTTTCCATACCCGCATCAACAGAAAGAATCAAACTGCCAATGGAAATGTCTTTCATGGGATAATCAAAGAGAATGTGCGCAGAGGTTTGTGCGGGCGCCAAAATAAACATCTCAGACAGGCGAAGCTGTAGATCTGCATCCCCAAGTTTGGTTGACACGGCACCATTTAAAGTCACTCCCCCAATTTGGAGCCGTGTGATGTCGGCCTCATCTTGAGTGTCGCCATATTCAAAGAGTATTCCCCGACCAGTCTGATAACCCAGTCCACCTTCTAAAACCCATTTTTCGGAAAAAGAATGTCGATAGGAGGCTGCCGCATTCATATTGACCAATGCTTCATTGGATACAGTACTCCCAACCGTCGCTTGATAGGGAAATGCAGATGCAAGAGCGGAGAGCACCACTTTGTTATTGAGAACCACAGCATCAGCTCGAGTCCCCCCACCTAGTACACCTGATGAGAATGGCAAATCCGCAGGATAAGCGCTGCTGCCACCCTCAACAAGTTGTTGATACCGATAGAAACCATAGCCACCAAAGGCACGAACTCGAATCCCAGACATGGGTCCAATGGGCTCGGCTCGTGTCAGTGGTTTTCTTGTTTGCTTCGGAGACCTTTTTACTTCATCTGGTGCGTTCTTCTCAGCAGGCTCGGTGTCCTCAAGCACCTCAGAGGGCTCTTTTGGCTCAAGTTCAAGCACGGTATCTTGACCGACATCATCAGAGGAGCTTTCCTCAGGCTCATCCCATAGGATTACTGGTGGCCCATCTTGACTGACATTAACGGATACAGGTTCAGGTGCAGCCTCAATTGGTGGGGGCGGCGGATCCGCAGGCACAGAGGCGACTGGGGGCGGTGGAGCAACCTGCTGGTTGACCGCTGATTTGCCCTGTTCTAACAAGGAAAGCCGAACCTGTTGCGATTTGACATCGATCTCGGGATCTACATAAATACTGGGGATGGCAGAACGCCAGCGGTATCGTGATTTTCGGTTGTCTTCTGAACCCAAAACGACATTTCTTTGAACAACTCTGCCAGCTTCGACTTGGTCCATTCGAATGGCATTTGAGATTTGACCCGATTGAGCAGAAATAAGAATGGGACCGGCACCTGGTCCTGCCCGATACATAAACATCGCAATACCACTTTCATCTGTGGTGACTTGAGCTGGTACAACGCCGTCCCCGATAGGCACCTTAAGATTGACACGAACATTCGCTTTTGGCATGCCAAGTGCATCTTCAACAACGGCAAAGACAGGGACACCTCGCTCATGTCCAGCCGGCATGGTTGCCAAACTGGGTATCAGATGAACATGTGCCGCAGGCAGCTGACTTTTCAGGTTTAAAGGTGCTGCGTATGCAAATATCGAATCGGTGCCTTTTGGGACCCTAAGTTCAGCGCTGTATCCTCCATCTCCATCTGACTCTGGGTCCCCTCTCCACTGACCAACATTGGTGTAAGCGCGCATTTCAAGGTTGGTCAACATGGCCCCAGAACCATCTTTGGCCAACATCGACCACATCAACTTTGTAGATGACGATATGTCTTCTGGTTCAAATTGAGCTGTAATTTGCGGCAAGTTAGATATGAGTTCTACCGTGTCATTGTCCTCTGTGCCATCTATTGATACTCTAAGCGACAGGGTGTCGCCCACAGATGGAATATTAACTTTGGCTTTAAAAAAACCAGGCCGAATGGGGGTAAGAGGGTTTTTACCATCGGTTTCAATGAATGCGCGTTCCGCTTTTCGAAGGAAACCACCTTTTGCATCTGATGCAACCACCCAGTAACTTAGGGTTTGACCTTTGGGTACATTCGACAATGCAACAGGCAAGATGATGTCTGTTACGGGCTGAGCAGGATTATCGAAACTTAAACGGACGGATTTGGGTTTTTTGCCATTCCGAATGACCTGCCCCCTGGCAAAGGTATCATCGGGAAACAATGCAGCCGTTATCGTTGCCTTTCCATTTACAATGGCGACGTCGTCTAATTTTTCGCCCCGCAGCTCAGGACGCAGAACAGCCCCTTTTAATCCATCAACCTCCACACTGGTTTCACGGGCAATTGGCAAGGTTGCAGCTGCCACGATTGAGTCCGGTTCGGTCAGGTCAATGGCAGAAAATAAGACTGCCTGTGGTTCCTTAAGATCATCGGGTACTGTGTATAGTGCCGTCCAAAGCCCATCTCCAGCCACATTCAGTTCAGATAAAGTACCAGAAGAGGCTTGAAGGACCGGCTGGTGCATTGCCAAGTCGTCGATTTGAACCTTCACAACGGTGGTTCTCTGCTCTGGCAACAGCCGAGGTGGATCAAATCGGATGGTCATCTTACTGTCGTTCTCTTGCGCAAGTACAAGTTCAACGGTCTCTTCTACGCCTTTGTCTTTGCTGACAATTTTAAGGCTTAAAGTTTCTTTGGACTGGATGCTTCTGGCTCTTAATTTGACCGTGACAAGGCCGTCGGTGTCGATGCTCTGAGAGTCAATTATGGCCGCTAGGCTTTGGATTTTCACTTCATCTTCAGCGGAGACATTCGGTACCCTAAACTGAACCGTATATTGTGTCTTTCCGTCAGGAACAATGGGTTGCGCTTGAAAAACATCGACTGAACTTGCCCATGCAAGTGATGACAAAATAAATGTAAGCATGTCCGCCCCAATGGTAAATGGGTTTTGGTATGGAAGGCCAAGAAGGGCCGTCGGTAATAATCTTAATGTCTACTCGTCTGGTAATGAAGATGCGATGTCGGTTTCAGACGGAAAATTGACATTGACCCATTCCACGACCATACCAGGGCCAACCATTTGCATACTTGGAAGGCCATAAGTTCCAGAAAAACTTGGGTCTTCGACAATAAAACTCACAGCAACATCTCCACCTACATCTGCAAGAATGGGATGATCAGCACCTGCGTCAGTTGCCCATGCAGCGAGTTCTTCTACAGAAGGTGTCGTTCCGCTCCTGTTTTCAGAGAGAAGGGTAATGACCGTTAAGCCTTGTTCGCGATAAGTATTGTACCAAGCTGCCAGCTCGGGTGCCTCAGAGACACAAGAGCCTCACCATTCAGCTGCAGCAATCAACAGAACTGCATTGCCACAGAAATCACTGAGACGAACCTGTTCGCCATACTGGTCTTGTAGTGTAAAGTCTTCTGCGATTTCTCCCGGGGCATTTCCGGTCGAAGTGGGTGTTGGGTCACATCGGGACACATTGTATCCACCAAGATAGGGGTGATCATCCGGGTCGATGGGGTCAAAACCTTGATCAAGTTCTTCTCCGTCGCTGTATCCATCACCATCGCTGTCTTCTACATTTGGGTTGGTACCCAATTCGGCTTCATCCGCATCACTAATCCCATCACCATCACTGTCTGTGTTGGCATTGTCTTTGCCATCGAGATCCACATCAACACCGATGCATGCGACCGATAGAAGGGGTATGAATGCCCATTTCAATAAATGCATATTAACTCCTAAACAATGTAGTCATTATAAACGACACCTCTCACCTTGTCAGAAATATAATCGGATTTCAACCGCTGCTGTGGACACTTCCTTTCATACACAGAACACACATCAACCCTATGTATTTCGTTCGAACACGACGGACTGCTAGAATACCCTAAAACAGCAACATCAGATAAATGACATATTCGAATTTCGCCTGTCATCAAAGCCACAATAGGATACTTTGGTCTGTTATGTGGCGGTAAAGTCCCAATATGAGCAATCGAATGCCCAATGACTTCAAAGCACAATGGCATGAAACAATGTACTTGCTCCCCAAGAAAACGACAAAACCTCGGATGAAATGATGGTCAGGTGTTCTCCTTCTGGTGGGTAAGTCAAGGTAAAGACATGTGTACCAGCGGACAACTCTGACCATTTTGCGTTCAATTGTTGACGAACTTCAAGCGGAAAAGTGGTTGAGGTGACATAAACAATGTCTGCGTTTTCCCAGTTTTGACTGAACATGTCTCCACAAACAAATCCACACCCTTCAATGCCTAAGGTGGAACAAATGCGTTTAGCCGCTTTTATAAATGCTGGAATCAAATCAATGCCTTTGGCTTGCAGTCGCCATCCTTGAGCAGCCAACAAACTGAGCCGGCCATATCCACAGCCACATTCTAAGAACAATTGCCCAGGTCGGGCTTTGGATTTCGACATCATGTGCGCCAAGACAGCATAGGGGGTTTCACCATAAGTCAAAGCCGATCGGTTGTACTTGTTCTGTTGAACTTTAAATCGAAGCGCAAGACGAAAAGCTCTATCGAAAGGAAAAATAATCCAAGCAAAAAGATCAATTAACCACAATTTGTGTTTCCAATAGCGTTTTGAGTGAGTCATGGATGTTGATGATTAGAGGGAATTGTGAAACTGGATTTGAAAAGTCAAAATATATTTACCCACACATGGATAAATCCATTAGGGAGTTCTCTTGCCAATTGAGAATTGAGGATTGAGATGTCTACAGTCATCCTTAACGCAGCAGAATATTCACAGTGCCCTCCCTTACTCAAAAGACAAAAGGAAAAGTGCATCCTGATGGCGCACCCAAAATATTTTGATGTTCAGTATGTCATTAATCCGCACATGAAAGAACACATTGGCAACATTGATAAAATAAAGGCGCTCAAACAATGGGAGACACTCAAATCTCAATACGAACAAATTGGGATTTTTGTTCATGTGCTCAATCCAGTACCAGAATTGTACGATATGGTCTTTGCGGCCAATCAATCCCTGCCCTACCGGACACTGAATGGGGAGCAAGTGGTCGTCATGTCGAAGATGCATTCCCCTTACCGGCAGCCAGAAGTAGAATACTTTGCGGAGTGGTACGATAATCACGGATACCGTGTCATTCGACAGAACGACCCTCCCGTTGACTTTGAAGGCACCGGTGATGTGATCTGGCACCCACAAAAGCGCCTAATGTACATCGGCTACGGTTTTCGAACAGACAAAGCCGCTTTGGTCAGAGCCGCACAACTGATACAGGCACCTGTTATTGCCCTAGAATTAATTGACCCTCGATTTTACCATTTGGACACGGCCCTTTGTCCCCTCGATGAACGAACAGCCATCTTTGTTCCAGATGCCTTTTCAACGGAGGGTCACGCACTAATCGAACAGTCTTTTGAACGCCTCATACCGGCTCCAATTTCAGAAGCAATGAACTTTGTGGCCAATGGCCACTGTCCAGATGGACGCCACTTTATTGTACAGAAAGGCAGCCCTGTGACCACCAACGCTGTAGCAGAGCTTGGTTTTAAAATCGTTGAAGTCGATACATCGGAGTTTATAAAAAGCGGCGGTTCTGTCTTTTGCATGAAGATGGTCCTACCAGCTTGAGTTCACTCACTCTACACTCATTTGATCAAAGAAACCCCAGATTTCAGCGCCAGAATCAATGTCCATATTGCCCCAGATTCCAGGCCAATCATGACCGCCACCCTCAACGGCATACAACCAGACCTCAATTGGTGACTCCCCAGAATAATATCGTTCAAAACGTACCACGGAACCGTCACCAGCTGTCGTGTCTTCAAGCATCACACTCGATTGCTCTTCAAGATTATTATGAGCAGCCCAAAAGGCCATGACCGAATCCGTGTCCATGTAGCTGCCCCAGCCATATTGATTCGTTAAGTCACCGTCCCACAATGTTACATCATCTTCAGTTCCATGAATTTCAAAAACAGGAATCGATTCATCTGGCGAACAGTTGTCAAAGATATGTGACATCATGGTTCCAGCCACAGGCGCAATGGCCTGAAAGACATCGCTGGCTTCACAAGCCAGGTAGTAGCTCATATCGCCACCATTGGATAGGCCGGTCGCAAAAACATTGTCGGCGCTAAGGCGGTACTCCGATTGAAGTTCAGAAATAAGCACCCTTATAAAATCCAAATCGTCAACGGTCTGGTTGCCATGAAAGGCGTATCCTACATTGAAGAAGGCAAAACCATTGTCGTCAATTGTGCCCTGTGGATAGGCCACCGCAAACTTCTTTTCATCTGCAAGTGTGTTTAAATTGCTCCAATTCATCATGCTTTCTGCACCATCTGAATACCCATGCATCACAATCCATAATGGCGCACTTTCAGGGAGACCACTGGGGATGTGGATCCAATAATCACGGTTAAGGTTTTGATGGAATAAACTTCGTTTTTCAGTGACCTCAACTGGACTGACATATGCCTCAGGCTCATCCGATATTGGAGACTCTTGTGAGTCTTGTTGAGCCTTACTTAAACAGGCGATGGCAAAGGCAGAAAACCACATTGAATTACTCCTCAAAGGTGTTGAAACACATCACATGTCAATACATCGAATGCTTCAAACTTATCACTTAAAGTACATAGCCAAACGGTTTAAGATGTACAATATAGTGCACATACCAATTGGCAAAGGTGTGATGAATGTATTTATTGACTTTGGTTATGGCCTGCTCTGACTACAAAATCACCCAAAAAAACGATGCATTTTTGGGAGATACGGCCTTACATCAATCGCCAGTCATCTCTGTTTTCCCTGACGAAGTTACACTTCCCGCCAGTTGTGACGCACAGACTCAAATTGTGACCGTTCAAAATATTGGAGATGCGGCATTAGAAATCCTTGGAGTCAGGCTCACAAGTAATGACTGGAGAATAACAGCACCCCCATTTCCCATCTTGTTATCCCAAAACGAAACCTCCGACTGGCTTTTGGAAGGAAATGGAAGTGGACTTTTAATGA